>NZ_JAEDCO010000081.1 GCF_016294135.1 Methanobrevibacter ruminantium | reverse complement strand
AATAGGGCAATTCAATTTCAAAATGCCTATAGAATGTCTTGATTCTGGAAAAATAGGTTCTGACAGTGCTGATAGCCAAACCTGAATCCAATAGGAATGACCTGAAATCCAACAATCTGCTTTTAATTTTTCTGTTCTTAAGCGAAATTCCTTCATCTTCCTCAACAATTGCCTCATCCATAAGGGATCCCATATCCATATCATGAAAGAACTCATACTTGGCAATTGCAGACCTGTAGGACTTAAGCGTGGAATACTTAATGTTTCTATTTGAACAAAATCTTTTCAATAATTCTTCAGAAATCATCATGATAAAAAAATATTTAAAAAAAGGACAAAATGGAGTTATTTTCATAAAGAGTAAACTATACATTAACAATTACTTCTCAAACGCTCTCTAAACATATATAAACTCAAAAAAACAATATTTAAGCAATTAAACTACAATTCAATGAAAAATATGCGAATTAAAATGGTGAAAAAAATGTCTAATTTAGAAATAAAAGAAACATACCTATATAAAACCAGTGAATGGATAGTCACTGCAGAAGTGTATTTGTCCGAAGATACAATATGGGCAACTCAAAAAGAAATGGGCAAATTATTTGATGTTAATGTAAGAACAATCAGCGACCATTTAAGAAACATATTCAGGGATGGAGAATTGGAAAAAGATTCAGTTATCCGAAAATCTCGGATAACTGCAGCTGATGGTAAAAAATATAATACAAACCTATATAATTTAGATGCAATCATCTCTGTAGGCTATCGTGTAAACAGCAAGAAAGCAACTTATTTTAGAAAATGGACAACTCAAATACTAAAGGAATACATGATAAAGGGATTTGCTCTTAACGATGAAGCTCTTAAAAATGGAGGAATTTTAAAAGAATAATTTTTTAACTATGAAAAAATTACAAAATAACTCTGATTTAATAAAATAAATCAAAATTCCAGTATTTTTAGAATATGACAATTATTTAGAAGTTTTTTCATCTAAAAAACTATAATATTTATTAATAATAAAAATAAACTATTTTTACAAGTTTATTGTCTAAGACAATATATCAACTATTAGAAAAACATTAAAAATGGAGGAAAAATAATGAAAGAAAACAATATAAAACTATTTGAAGGCAGACAAATCAGAACCAAATGGGATGAGGAAATACAGGACTATTACTATTCAATAATAGATGTTATCGCAGTCCTTACTGAAAGCAAAGACCCCAATGCTTACTGGAGAAAATTAAAACAAAGATTGAAGGAAGAAGGAAACCAAACCGTGACAAATTGTCACCAGTTGAAAATGCCGGCTAAAGATGGCAAAATGAGAATGACAGATGTGGCAACCACCAAACAGCTCTTACGCCTCATACAGTCTGTCCCATCACCAAATGCGGAACCATTCAAACTATGGTTGGCTCAAGTTGGAAGCGAAAGGCTTGATGAGATAGCAGATCCTGAACTGTCCATAGAAAGGGCAATCAACAACTATCGTCAACAGGGCTATAGCGAGGAATGGATAAGCCAAAGGATAAGAAGCATGGAAATCAGAAAGGATCTGACAGCAGAATGGGACAGATCAGGAGTTGAGAAAGGATTGGAATATGCAATCTTAACAGATGAAATAAGCAGAGCGTCATTTGGACTAACAACAAATCAGCATAAAAGGATAAAAGGACTGAAAAAGGAAAACCTTAGAGACAATATGACAAATGCAGAGCTTGTAATCAATATGCTAGGGGAACTGGCCACCACAGAAATAAGCAAAAGCGAAAACCCAAACGGATTCGAGGAAAGCCAAGATGTAGCTAAGCGTGGCGGAACCATTGCAGGAAATGCTCGCCGCGAACTGGAGGCAAACACTGGACGAAAAGTAATCAGCAAAAGCAATGCCAACGATAAAAGATTATTAGGCAAATAATTATGCATTTTGTTTTAAAAACAAAGAGCATTATCAATATTTTAACATTTCAAGACAAAGCGCTTCAAGAGAATTAAATGAATTAACTAAACAAAACATTTTAATTAAGGAAAAGGATAAAAAACAAACATTTTTACAATTAATCCAAAAAATAGGGGTTAAAAATATTTAAA
>NZ_JAEDCO010000080.1 GCF_016294135.1 Methanobrevibacter ruminantium | reverse complement strand
AATTATTATCAAATTAATATTACAATCATTATCGATTACTATCAATTATTATCAATTATTATCAATTATTCAATATGTGATTTATATGACTAAAGTTTTAATAACAGGCGGAGCAGGATTTATAGGAAGCAATTTTGTAAAGTATATGCTTGAAAAGTATCCTGATTATGAAATTATTAATTTAGATGCCCTTACATACTGTGGTAATCTTGAAAATTTAGAGGATATTGAAGACAATCCTAACTACACCTTTGTAAAAGGGGACATTCAAGATGCAGAATTGGTTGATTCCATTGTTAAGGATGTTGATTACATAGTCCATTTTGCTGCTGAAAGTCATGTAGACCGCAGCATTGAAGATCCTCAAATATTCATTAAAACCAATATCATTGGAACTCAAGTATTGCTGGATGCAGCTAAAAAGCACGAAATTAAAAAGTATTTGCAGGTTTCTACCGATGAAGTGTATGGAAGCCTTGGCAAGGAAGGATATTTCACAGAAGAAACTCCTCTCCAAGCAAACAGCCCATATTCCGCCTCAAAGGCAGGTGCAGACCTAATGGTTAGGGCTTATGGAGAAACATTCGGATTGCCAATCAACATTACAAGATGCTCAAACAATTATGGTCCTTATCAATTCCCTGAAAAGCTTATTCCTTTAATGATTTCAAATGCTTTAGATGATAAGGAATTGCCTGTTTACGGTGATGGAAAGAACATTAGGGATTGGTTGCATGTCTATGACCATTGTACAGCCATTGACCTTGTTCTTCATAAGGGAAAATTAGGTGAGGTCTACAATATCGGTGGCCATAATGAAAAGGAAAACATTGAAATCGTAAAGCTCATTTTAAAAGAGCTTGGAAAGAGCGAATCCTTAATCAAATTTGTTAAAGACAGATTAGGCCATGACAGACGTTATGCAATTGATTCCACTAAAATCACAGAGGAATTAGGATGGAAGCCTAAATACACCTTTGAAACAGGAATCATAGAAACAATCAATTGGTATTTGGATAATCAGGATTGGATGGAAAAGGTAAAATCCGGTGAGTATCAGGAATACTATGAGAAAATGTATTCCAAAAAAATAATTTTTTAGGATTATCAATAATTAAAAAATTAAAATAAAAGATTAAGATAAAAAAATTAAAAAATAATCAAAGAAAAAATAAAATTAAAATTTTTGCTTAAAAAGGGATTCTATGAAAGTATCAGTAGTTACACCAAATTACAATGGTTTAAAGTTCTTGAATAACTACTTTGAAACATTATTGATTCAAAGCAGGTTTATTGAAGAGATCATTCTAATTGACAATGCATCTACTGATGGAAGCATAGAATTCATTGAAGAGTTTATTGAAAGCTCTAACTATCCTATTGACATAGTCCTTATCAAAAATGAGGATAACTTAGGATTTGCCCCTGCAGTCAATCAGGGAATAAGAGCCGCAAAGTGCGAGTACATCTATTCTGTAAACAATGATGTTGAATTGGAATGGAATGCTCTGGATGAAATCATCAAGGCAATGGAAGAGTCAATCGAGTTAGGTGAAAATCCATTTTCAATACAGTCTAAGATGATTCAGCACTACAATAGAAAGCTGATTGATGATGCTGGAGATGAGTATACCATCCTTGCATGGACAAAGAAGATTGGGGATGGCCAGCCTGTAGAGAGATACAATGAGAAGAAGGAAATATTCTCCTCATGTGCAGGTGCAGCATTGTATAGAAAGTCAGTCCTTGAGGAAATAGGGCTTTTTGATGATAATTTCTTTGCTTATGTTGAAGATATAGACCTTGCATATAGGGCTCAAATATATGGATATAAAAACTATTTCTGCCCAAATTCAATTGTTTACCATTATGGGAGCGGAACAAGCGGCAGCAGATACAACGAATTCAAGATCAAATTGGCTGCCCGTAACAATGTGTTCCTGATTTACAAGAACTTCCCAATTTTACAGAAGATTATCAATTTCATATTTTTATTCCTAGGATTCTTAATCAAGTACCTTTTCTTTGTAAGGAAAGGATACGGTTCCATTTACTTGGATGGGATCAAGGAAGGATTAGGAAATAGGAAAAAATTAACAAAAACTCCATTCTTAAGAAAAAACTGGAAAAATTACTTTAAAATAGAATGGAAACTCATAAAAAATACTTTTGCTTATTTAAGAAAATAATTAGATTTAATGAA
>NZ_JAEDCO010000079.1 GCF_016294135.1 Methanobrevibacter ruminantium | reverse complement strand
CAAATAAAAAAAGAAGAGGGAGTTAATTCTCCCCCTTCTTTATATTGTTTTTTTTTACTTATCGAAAATCAGTCTACTTTCATAAGCTACTATTTCAGCCCATTCTTGTTTAGGAAAAGTAGCTAAGAAACCAGTCTTATGGAAAAAGACTTTCTGTGTTTGAATTTTTCCAGAATCTACCGATTTATCATAGTTCTGAAGATCCAGATACAACTGATTATTAACATCCTTTAATAATTCTCTATTTATTATAGGATGTGCTTCACTATCAGTTGTAGCTACTTGCCACCAACCAGGATTAGTAGCAGGTTCTACAATATAGTAAACCTTTTCAGGATTGAATACCATACTTGGTACATATTTATCAATGGAAACAATTTTACGAGGTCCCATTGTGTTTTCTATTTCAGCGATATGGTTTTCCTCATAAGTTTTTCTCATGTTCTTATAAGTGTTAATCATACCTCTGAATGTCAGAACTAAGAATTCAACAGCTTTCATGAAATTACTCATTTGAGCTACTGAATCTTTAGGATCCCCATTTAACCAACTGATTGTTAGCGAAAGTGGATTTTGCATTTTTCTGTATCCGTTGAAAACATTTTCAGTTTTTATGGAACCAAAATTATCATTTGCATCTAGAGGCATAAAGAAATCTCTATCAACTCTAGATACAAATTCTTCGCCAATTAATTCTGGCCCTATAGCAAGCCATAGTTTTGATGAAGCTGTATAAGGCTGTTCAAGCCTTTTCTTTTCAATAAATGAAAGACTATCAAATCCTCCATTTATTGGGTCACGGACTACTAACTGATCATGATGATCAAATAATCCATTTCCAATATCACCAATAATGAACTTTTTATTTAGCGATTCAAGTTCATCAATAGTTTTTTGTACATCATTTCTTGAGATTCTTAAAATCTCTGGTATAGATATAATCCCATTTTCCTGACGCACAGCAATTATTTCTGCAACAAATACTACATCATCAAGGTGAAATGTACCACCATGAACGACGATAGTATTTAATTCTTTCAAATCTTCCATTGAAATTGAAGATTTAATTTTTGAAATTTCTGCTGAATTTTCAGCATATGATAAAAATTCTTTAGCCATAACTTACCTCCTATATAGCTATTAATATAATATACAAAAAAAAACAATTGATTTACAAAAAATAGAGAGGATTAATATCCTCTCTATTTAAATTATACTTGTTTCTTTAAGATTTCAATTCCAGCATTTTCTATGAATTTATCCATGAGAATACCACAATTGATATCTACTTTTTCATTACCTTCATCTCCAGAATGACCTGGAACATGAAGCCAATAAATTTTTCGTTCAGAATTTAATTCATAAAGAGCTTGCCATAGATCAACATTTTTAACTGGTTCAGACTGTCCATCTTTATTAATTTTCATCCAGTTATTTTTAACCCATTTCTTAGTCCAGAATAAAATTCCAAATCTTACATAATCAGAATCTAGATAAATAGTTACCCATTTATCTTTAGGAACACCATTATTATTTAGATATTCAATAGCTCTGATAGCAGCCATTAATTCCATCTGATTATTAGTCGCATTATCTTCTGCTTTTCCATGAACTTCTTTTGTTTCAGTATCATAGAAAGACCATGCACCAATATAACGTTTTCCATCAGGAGTGTTCAAAATACGAGAACCACCATCAGTGTATAAAACTTTAATAGATTCTTCATTAGGTTTAAATTCCCTACGAGGCGACTGATTAGTTGTCTCACTTGCATACTTCTGATTGTCATTAGGAGACCATTTAAATTCAGATCCAAAATTATCAATTGTTTCCATAAGCTATTTCTTCCTTAATACCATCTTCTGATAAAACTGTCCTATTTGTAGTTTTATGAATTTTTAATCCTGATGATATATCTTCTTTAATCTCGATAATATAACCATTTGATCCAATATATTCTCCAATTTTTACTAATTGGGGTTTTAAACGTCGTGTTCCATCTGGATTCAATCCTAATTTACGCATTGTAGACGGCGATTGTTTATAAATAGGATTGTTTTTATCAAATTTCTTTTCTTCAGATTTTTCATCATTTGAAGATTCTACATAATCTGAAGATCTTAGATTTGTTTGTTTCTTTTCGTAAAAATCGTGATCGTTAATAAAAGCTCGTAAACGATTATTTTCATCTACAGTTTCATCATATTCACGTTTTACTT
>NZ_JAEDCO010000078.1 GCF_016294135.1 Methanobrevibacter ruminantium | reverse complement strand
AAAGTACTTTTGTCGTCATCGATTAAGGCATCTCCTTCAAAGTGGTAATCACTTCCATATTGGTAATAGATTATAGGCTTTTTAAGGTATGCGAAATCAAAATTGACAGAGGAATAGTCAGTAATCATTAAGGCAGATTCACATAAGATGTCATGGAATCTTCTATATGTATCAACTTCCACGTTGTCTGTATTGAACAAATGCAAAAATCTCATTGAATTTGGATGAGGCTTAAAAACAATTTTATAGCCCTTTTCATTGGCAGATTCTATCAATCTCTCATCATTCAATAGATTATTCCATCTCATAAAGTATTCAGAACTTAATAAATCCTCTTCGTTTTTAATTGCCTTCCTCCAAGTAGGTATGATCACGATTTCCTTTTTAAGGTTTTCATTTGTCAAATTGTCAAATCTTGGGAAACCCAATTCCTGAATGATTTCCTCATCATAATTGTATGTTTTGACAAATGCCTCCTGATCCAGGTCTGAAACTGTCAATATGAGTGAAAAGTTAATGTCATACTTTCTAAGCCAACTTCGCATGTCATACTTTCCTACACCATGTTGAAGGAAATAAATCGGTGGAGAGGAAATTCCTTGAACCAATTTTAGATTTAGGTCTGCAAATGGATTCAAATGATTTTTATAACCTTGTGAAGAGATTACCTTTTCTGCAAACATATAGATGAATTTATGTTTGAATGAACCGAAATTAAGAATTTTACTTCCATATTCCTTTTTAAGCTTTTTAAATTCATTGCAGTCTTTTTCCAATGCGAAATATTTTGAAATTCCATCATTTTGATTTGCAGCATATCTGAACAAATGCTCTCCATTGTCTCCTGTATTGTCTCTTCTATCCATGAATAAATAGATTTTTTTGTTTTTCATTATTGGCCTTGATAGCAAGTACAATAATCTGTAGGAAATTGATTTTGCCCAGTATTTCGGTCTTGTGATAAGCATGGATTTTATAGATGTCAATTCATAACGCAAGGCCTTTTTAGCACTATACGGCATAATAAGGAAAGAGTTGTTAACAGCAGCCAATATTTGTGAATTTCTAATGTAGTAATGGCTGAATCTTGATATTTCTGCAAATTTCCTAAATGTGATATTGTTTTTCATAACCACTTTATTGCCATCCTCATCAAGAATCATATGGAAATTAATTTTGGTTTCCCCTTTTTTGTCAATAGGGATCTTGAATTCGAAACCATAGTCAAATCTCCAGTCAATGCCTAGCAATCTTCTTGTTTCACGAGGTGTTTTTGGATATTCAACATATTTTCCAATAAACCTTTCTTTTTTACTATTATGAACTTTAATTGCTTCTATGCTTAATACATCCTTTTTGCAAGAGCTGACATAATTTCCGCATAAGTTTAAAAATCCATCTTTAAGTTCTATAATGTCAAAGAATATTCTATGTTTTTCAAGTCTATTGATTGTGTAATTTCCTGTTTTCAAGCAAGTATAGTTTTCTTCATCCTTTTCTATACGAAAATCCTTTCTATTTTTTAAGTAAACCAGGAAATCACCAAAATAATCTATTTTTGAACCGATTATTTGAGGATGTGTAAGAATATCTTCTTCAATGTAATCTAAAATATCGTATAGGCTTTCCCAAAATTCGTCAGTTTCTTCATTTGACCAATTTCTAGGCAAATCCTTCACGCCTTCAAATGACTTTAGGCTATATGTAATTATGCACTGAATGAATTTAGGAACAACACCATCTTTTTCTAACGCATAGTCGATAAGTTCCCTTAAACATTTTAATCTGTAGACATAAAATTCCTTTTTGTCCTTTGCAGTGTTTGTCAATGATTTATCATTGGCCCTTCTAAAGAAGTATGCAGCATCTTTGACCAAGCCTATTTTCTTGGTTTTAAGCAGAAGCTTATTGATGAAGATCAAATCTTCATTGTAGGATAATTCTTCATTGAATCTTAAATCACCTATTGAATCAGCTTTAATAAAGGAAGAACTTACGGATGATTGAATAGATTCATAGTTTTTATTCAAGTCCATTAATCTGTTTCTTGAATCCTCTTTCAAATTGAATTTATAGTTTAGTTCATGGTTGTATTCACTAAAAAAGAGTATGGGTATGGCAACAACATCAAGGGCTTCGTTGTTTTCAAAGAATTTGTTCACAGATTTTAAAGCATTGGATGATAGTTTATCGTCACTATCGAGAAAGGTGATGTATTCTCCTTTAGCAAGTTCCATACCATAGTTTCTTGCTGAACCCACTCCCTTGTTTTCCTGAGAATAAACTTTGATTCGATTGTCTTTTTCTTCATATTCCTTTAATACACTTAAAGAAT
>NZ_JAEDCO010000077.1 GCF_016294135.1 Methanobrevibacter ruminantium | reverse complement strand
AGAATTTGTATAGTGTTTTATAGCCCAGCTTTTCCGCTCCTTCGGAGCGCAAAACTTGGACCAAAATTTTTACCTCAACTTGGGAGTAAAAAATCTTTTTTCTTTTTTTAACTTTTTATTTATATCCTATTTTTAAGATGAAATTTACATCCTGTACTCTAAAGTAATCATAATTCAACTCATCATTGGATATTAAAACATCAGTCATATTGTTTGGAATGGCAACTAAAACAGTTTTAAAATCACTTATTCTATTTTTTGGCACATTAAAATGTATGGAATATATTTCATCGGATGAATTTTCCAAATCTTCCAAAAGGAATGGATTTAATTCAATTACTTCCTGGTTTAACATTTCCTTATTTTCAAGTGTTCTATTTAAACTTTCCAAAATCCAGTAAGTGCCTGAGTTTTTCACAGATTCATCGCTTATCAGATAATATTCATATTCCTCTAACGATTCCTTATATACTCTAAAGTTTTTGCAAAGCCATAATGATCTTTCATCATTTTCATGATTAGTCAAGTTAGGATTGCTGTCATGATTGCAAAGGCCATCATCATAATTTTCACCAAACAGCTCAAGGTCATTGAAATTATACACTGCAAAATGGGAATAAAAGTCACATTTCACTGTCCTGTTCACAGTTACAATGTCATTATCATTGACATTATCATCTTCATAATCAAAATCAGTTCCCATCTTTATAGGTCTTATTTCACTGTTTAAAGGATAAATAGCCATTGAACTTTTAACACTACCATTAAACAGATTTTCATTTACAAGCGAATCGTAATTGTTTTTGATCTTAATGAGCTTATTGTATGAAATTGCATTTGACATTATCATTTCATCACTTGAACTTTCACTGTAAAACTCACCATTTTCAAAATTTTTATTCTTGATTGCAAGTCCTGGAATAATCTTTTTTGATACAATTCCATTATTCAATCTCTCATATTCTTCCCAATTTTCAGGATTTCCAGGATTACTCAAAAGATAATCAGATGACTGAATAGCAATATTTTCAAGAGATGAAAGCTCCTCTTCACTTAACATTTTTTCATTGAGGCCATCACTTAAATTAGCTACCACACCTATTATGAAAACAAGCAGTATGATTGATAGAAGCAGTTCACTTGAGTATAGGAGGCCGTATTGATCTTTAATTAAATCTTCCATAATCAATCTCCTAAAAGCCGCTCATTCCATACTTTACCTTATGGCCATGAGAGTCAAGGTAGAGAATCTCATTCAAACCGTCCTCATCATTATAGATGACTTCAACACCTGAATAGATATCATCGCTGAAAATCACATGGTCTGATCCGCAAGCGGAAACACGGCCTGTTTCATTTGTCTTATGAGGATTTATAAATGTTTCAAAGCCATAATGCTCACAACCTCCCTTTCCTTCAAGTCTGCATAGATAACATGCCCCATCTCTGCTTTCATGATAGTATCCATTGTCTCTGCAGTTTTTCATAACCTTTCCATTGTCATCGCCATGGTGCTTGTAAGGGTCATATGGACATTTTTTGATAATCAATGGAGAGCTTGCATTGATATAGAAAGAGTGGTTTTCAACACCATTTGCCCTTAAGAATTCAGACAATGAGTTTCCATAATTGTATGAACTGTCATTGTAGCTAAGGCCAGAATAGTCTTTTAAGTAAAGAAGAGGAACAGGATCTCTTAAGCCAATGCAATCAACATCAGATGATATGACTCTTTCAAATGAATAGTCTCCCTTCACGCTTGAAACATATGTCTTGAATTTGTATGAGAAGGGATTTGATGTGTTTTCAATAGCTATCAAGGATGAATTGATACGGATATTATAGTTTTCAAGGTATTCCTGGTTTTTTACAGATAGCTTTTCATCAATGATTTTCTTCAAATCGCTTTTTGAGTCCAAACATGGCCTTTTGCTTTTCATTACCTCTTCACTTAACTCTTCCAAAGCTTCGCGTTCAATAAGCGGAAGGTTTCTTATGTAGTTATTTACAATATATTGGTAATTGTTGGATGAAATGATCTCATTGTTTTCATCTTCGTGATTAATCACTGTATTCAAGACGATTATTGACAGTAACAAGAAGCCAATTAGAATCAAGCTTGCTATGATGATTGAAAAGTTTCCATTCTCATCATTAAAAAATTCTTTCAAAGACTTATATTGAAACTTTTTATTCTCTTCATATCCTTTATTTTTATTATTAATCTTCATTGATAGCTTTATTATTAAAAATAATATTTATATCTTACTTAATTCTAATTTTAATCTTTTTTAATCATTATAATTTTATAAAAAGAGTGTAAATTACTTGTTTATTGTAATTTTTCACTTTTGCTTTAATTTAACGATTTCATTCAATACTTAATTTGTTAAAGAATAGCCTTTAACTTAAAACTTTATTATAGATGAATTATAAATAAAATAGTATTATAAGTAA
>NZ_JAEDCO010000076.1 GCF_016294135.1 Methanobrevibacter ruminantium | reverse complement strand
AGAATTTGTATAGTGTTTTATAGCCCAGCTTTTCCGCTCCTTCGGAGCGCAAAACCTGGACCAAAATTTTTACCCCAACTGGGAGTAAAAAATCTTTTTTTCTTTTTTTAACCATTTTTCTTCATGTTTTTATTTTATTTTATCTATAACCTGCTTTTAATACAAAGTTCACATCCTGTACTCTAAAGTAGTCATAATTCAACCCATCATTGGATATTAAAACATCTGTCATGTTCTTTGGAATGGCTACTAAAACTGTTTTAAAATCATTAGCTCTATTTTTAGGAACATTAAAGTGTATTGAATAGATTTCATCAGATGAATTTTCCAAATCTTCCAAAAAGAACGGATTTAAGTCAATGACTTCCTGATTTAATATTTCCTTATTTTCCTTTGTTCTATTTAGACTCTCAAAAATCCAGTAAGTGCCAGTGTCTTTAACAGATTCATCGCTTATCAGATAATACTCATACTCATCTAAAGATTCCTTATATACTCTAAAGCTTTTACATACCCAAAGAGATCTTCCATCATTTGAATGATTAGTTAAATTAGGATTAGTGTCATGATTACAAAACATATCTTTATTGTAATCATCTCCGAACAGCTCAAAATCATTGAAATTGTACACTACAAAGTTGGAATAGAAATCACATTTCACTGTTCTATTCACTGTTACAATGTTATTATCATTGACATTATCATTCTCATTATCAAAATCATATCCCATCTCTATAGGCCTTATTTGACTGTTTAAAGGATAAATAACCATTGAACTCATGACACTATCATTAAACAGATTCCTATCTACAAGCGAATCGTAATTGTTTTTTATCTTAATCAGCTTATTATAGGAAATCGCATTTGACATTATCATTTCATCACTTGCACTTTCATCAAAAAACTCACCATTCTCCACATTTTTATTCTTTATTGCAAGTCCTGGAATGATATTTTTTGACACGATTCCATTTTTCAATCCTTCATCATCTTCCCAATTTTCAGGATTTCCAGGATTATTCAATAGATAATCAGATGACTCAATAGCAATAGCTTCAAGAGATGAAATTTCCTCTTCACTTAAGATTTTTTCATTCAGCCCATCACTTAAATTGGCCACCACTCCTATTATGAAAATAAGAAGTATGATAGACAGAAGCAGTTCACTGGAGTACAATAGGCCGTATTGGTCTTTTATTAAATTCTTCATCAACATAACCCCTAGAATCCACTCATTCCATACTTGACCTTATGGCCATGAGAGTCAAGATAGAGAATCTCATTCAATCCATTTTCAGTATTGTAGATGACTTCAACTCCAGAATAGATATCATCGCTGAATATTACATGGTCTGATCCACATGCTGACACACGGCCAGATTCATTTGTTTTTTGAGGATTTATAAATGTTTCAAAACCATAATGCTCGCATCCGCTTTTTCCTTCAAGCCTGCATAGATAACATGCTCCATCTCTGCTTTCATGATAATATCCATTGTCCCTGCAGTTTTTCATGATCTTTCCTTGGTCATCTCCATGATGCTTGTAAGGGTCATATGGACATTTCCTTATAATCAGTGGAGAGTTGGCATCAATATAAAAAGAGTAGTTTTCAACACCTTTTGACCTTAAGAATTCAGACAATGAATTACCATAATTGTAGAAGCTCTCATTGTATGAAAGGCCATGATAATCTTTCAAATAAAGAATAGGAACAGGATCCTTTAAACCAATGAAGTCAACATCAGATGACACGATTTTTTCAAATGAGTAATCTCCTTTTACACTTAAGATGTGAGTCTTGAATTTATATGAGAAGGGATTTGATGTATTTTCAATAGCTATTAGTGATGAATTGATTTGGATACCGTAGTTTTCATAGTATTCCTGGTTTTTTGCACTTAGCTTTCCATCAACTATTTCCTTCAAATCGCTTTTGGAGTCTAAAGATGGCCTTTTGTCTTTTATAATCTCCTCACTTAAGTCTTCCAATGCTTCATGTTCAATAAGTGGAAGGTTTCTTATGTAGTCATTTACAATATATTGAAAGTTATTGGATGAAACAATCTCTCCATTTTCCCTTTCCTGATTAATTGCAACATTTAAAATGATTATTGACAATAGCAAAAAGCCGATTAGAATCAAGCTTGTGAGGATGATTGAAAAATTTCCCTTCTCATCATTCAATAATTCTTTTCTTGTAGAATCATTTCCATACTTTTTATCCTTTTCATCGTCGTTATTTTTATTATTAATCTTCATTAATTGCTTTATATTTAAAAATAATATTTAAATCTTTCTCAATTTTAATTATAATCTTTTAAAATCATTATAATTTAATAAAAAAAGTGTAAATTACTTATTAATTATAACTTTTCACTTTTGGTATAATTAATTATTAAAAAAAAACTTTAATTGGTAAAGAATAGGAATTTAACTTAAAACTTTATTATAGATGAATTATAAATAAAATAGTATTATAAGTAA
>NZ_JAEDCO010000075.1 GCF_016294135.1 Methanobrevibacter ruminantium | reverse complement strand
ATTACCTGTATATAACGTTGAACGACTTGAAAATGGAATTCAAAATCCATACGGAAGTGGGCAGTCTTTAGCAGTAAACGCTAGCAATGGAAATGGTGGCGATGATTTTTCTACCAAGTTCGTATGGCTTGATGAAAATAACTCGCAAATACCATTCAGAAATTGGCAGATTGCGCATTTTAGGTTGTTAACCAACTCAATGTGTCTTCCATACGGTTGCAGTTATTTAAATTCGGCTAGGAGGCATTGGAGGCTTTTATCGTTAATGGAAGATATGATGTTTATATATCGATTGGAGCGTTCAATTGAAAGACGTGTGTATAAAATATATGTTGGCGCAATTGATGAGGCTGATGTACAAGCTTATGTTGAGCAGATTGCGAACAATTTTAAAAGGACACCAATCATTGACCCAATGACGGGCCAAATTGACCTAAGAAAAAATGTAATGGCGGTTGACCAAGATATTTTCTTACCGGTAAGAGACCAAAGTGCTCCTACTCCAATTGATACATTACCAGCTGCTCAAAATCTAACAGCAATTGATGATATTAAATATATTCAAAATAAGGTATTAACCGCATTGCGTATTCCTAAACCGTTCCTTAATTTTGAAGAAAATACAGGAAATGGGCAAAACTTAGCATTGATGGATATTAGGTTTACACGTGTGATAAATAGGATTCAGCAAGCATTCTTAATGGAACTGACTAAGATTGCAAGCATTCATCTTTATTTATTAGGATTTGAGGATGATTTAACCAATTTTAACCTTACAATGAATAACCCATCAACTCAAGCTGAACAACTTGAGATTGATAATATACAGAAAAAAATATCAGCATGTAGAGACGCAGTATCTGACCCTGGTAATGGATTGCCAATAATGTCTCAAACAAGGGCATTAAAGGAGATAATGAAATGGTCAGATAAAGATATAAAAGAAAATCTTGAAGAAATTCGCCTTGAAAAGGGTATTGCTGCTGAACTTGAAAAGACTACACAAATCATTAAGAGAACAGGCATATTCGACACTGTTGATAGAATGTATGGAGAACCCGGCGCAGAATATCAGGACGGACAAGAAATGGGAGGACCTGATGGCGGCATGGGAGGCATGGGCGGCCCGCCACCAAGCGGCGGAGGAGGCTTTGGAGGTGGCTTAGATGATTTAGGTACTCCTGGAAGCGATGATAATGGTGATATAAATGGCATCGAGGGTTCTGAACCTACTGCTGATATGGGTGAAGGAAACGGTGCTGAACCTCCTGCTATGAATCAAGAGCCGAAAGCAAATGAAGGAAAAATAAATTCGAAAAATCTAATATTTGAATCTGCTGTTAAAAAAGAAATGAATGAAAGTAATCTTAAACTCGATTCTATTTTTAAACAGTATATTTCAAAAATAGATAACAAAATCGAAAGGGCTAAAAAGCCTGAAAATATTGTTGAAAGAACGGATATATATGACAAATCTTTATTGATTAATGAAGATTTTATGAAAATGATTTCTTCACTTAATGATGCAATAAATGATAAGGATGATGAGGCTGATAAATAATCAGCCTTTTCATTCTAAAAAGATATTTATTTTAAAGGTTAAATAATTGCGTACAATGGACGAGAAAATTAAATACTTACAATTATGGCATAAGGCTGTTAAAAATGCAGCAGAAGCCTTAAAAAGTGGCAATATGAAGGAAGCAGATAAATTTCATAAACAAATGGAAGATGCTTATGAAAAATATGCTGAAGCTGCACGTAATTCTGATGAAATTCTAAATTCAAAATTTGCCGCACTTAACATGGCTTATGAATCAGTGTTACCATATTTGCTTTCCAAAAATAAGAAGGTTGTAAATGAAGGTATTTCGTTAATGAAAAACGATAAAAACCTCATTGCGCAATATAATTTTCACAATGCGATGAAAAATTATAATTGTGATGGAAATGCTATTGATTATGTAAATGAGGCTTGGGATATGACCCGTGAAAATATTGATAGAAGCACAGTGGATGAATCCAATAGAAAATTTGCTAAATTTCTCGCAAAAAATGGTATTAAGCCTATACAGATTGATGAGGAAAGGTATCGATATAATCATGCTTGCGACTATTTAATGTCGAACACAAGAAAATTGGGTAATTTAGCTGAAACAGCAAATGCTGTAAAAACTATCGGTGAATATATTGAAAAACATAAAAAGCCTAATAGAAACAATAACGCTGTGAATGAGGCGATTAACCTTATCAACAGTAAATTAAAGTTACTTAGCGAAAACGAAAGAGAGCTTGTTAACACAATCATCGATTCAAAGAAAAATGTCGATGAAGCAAAAAAGAAAAGCCTTTTTAACCGTATAAAAAATGAATGCTTGAAGAAAATTGATAAAGTTATTTCTGAAAGCGATGCTAAGGATAAAGAAAGACTGCTTAGTATTAGGGAAACAATAATGATGAAAGAATTTAGCAATGAGTCAGTTGTTGCTGATGTCGCTAAATTGCTTGAAATAGGGTCAGTATTAAGTGATGATGATTGCGTGAAATCTATTTAAATTGGCAATGATATACCTTTTGGCCCTGCGTTATGAATTGGTATTAAAAAAAGTTTTTATTAAAA
>NZ_JAEDCO010000074.1 GCF_016294135.1 Methanobrevibacter ruminantium | reverse complement strand
TTTTTTAAATTATTTTATCATTGATATCATTTTAAATAATTAAAATGAGTTTAAAACAATATTAAAATTATTATATGACTTATTTTTTAATTTTAAGCAATATTTATATGTTATTTGTCAAATAAATCATTTTAAGAATAATTTTATTTGGTGATTTTATGGAATTAAATGATAAAATAATTTTTAAAGTTGCATTGGTTACATCACTTGTAGGAATTATGGGAATGCTGATTTTTGCATCTTATATTGAACCAAAGGAAATTCAAATAAAGGACATTACAAGAAACAATATTGGTGAGACTGTAGCGGTCACAGGAGTGATTGAATCGATTAAGGAGTCTTCAAGTGGAAGCTCTTGCTTTATGGAGTTGAATGATGGCACTGGGAAGATAAATCTGATTATCTTTGAATCGACATTAGTGGAGCTTAAGGATGCTGGAAATGATTTGGACAGCTTTAAGAATCATAAAGTGGAGGTAATTGGCAGCATAACAGAATACAAGTCTTCAATGGAACTTATTTTATCCAATTCAAATTCTATTAAATTGGTTTCTTAAGTGATTTTTAATAAAATATTTAAACTCTATAAACAAAAATATATTTAGATTTAAAATAATTTAAAACATTAAATATTTAATCATTTATTAATTTTATAAAGGTCATAAAATGGTAGAAAAAAGATTATTTGGTACATTTGGTGTAAGAAGAACTGCAAATGATGTATTGACTCCAGAATTTGCATCACGTCTTGCAGCAAGTTATGGATCAATTGTTCAAGGTACTGTGGCTATTGGAGGGGATACAAGAACAAGCACTCCAATGCTTAAATACGCAATCACTGCTGGATTGCTTTCCTCTGGTTGTGATGTGGTGGATTTAGGAATTCTTCCAACTCCAGCTATTCAATATGCTGTAAGGAATTATTATGATGGTGGAATTATTGTAACCGCTTCACACAATCCTCCAAAATACAATGGCCTTAAATTCGTGGATGAGTTTGGTATAGGAACTCCAGACGATATGGAAATTGAGGTTGAGAAGTTGTACTTCGACTCAGAGCCTAATAGGGCTTCTTGGGATAAGATTGGGGAATGCTTTACCAATGACACTATAATCAAGGAGTATATTGCAGAGACTATAAAAAGAGTCGATGCAGAAGCAATCAGAAACAGAAAACTTAAGGTTGTAGTCGATTGCGGTTCAGGAGCAGGTTCCTATACTGCACCTTATATCCTTAAGGAATTGGGATGTGAAGTGACAACAATCAACTGTCAAGCGGATGGATTTTTCCCAGGAAGAGACCCAGAGCCAATCGAACCAAACCTTCAGGATTTAATTGCAACCGTCAAGAATTTAGGTGCAGACATTGGTCTTGCTCATGATGGTGATGCAGATAGAACCATCTGCATTGATGAGAAAGGGAACTTCATTTTAGGAGATAAGACCTTTGCACTTGTTGAAAAGCATATGCTAAAGGAAAATGGCGGAGGCATTATTGTAACTACTGTAGCTACTTCACAAGCAATCTATGATATTGCAGAGGAGTTCGGTGGTGAAGTGATAGCTACTGCTGTTGGAGATTTGCTTGTTGCAAGAAAACTTAAGGATACTGATGGATTATTCGGTGGAGAGGAAAACGGAGGACTCATTTTCCCAGACTTTATCTATGGAAGAGATGCAGCTATGACTGTAGCTAAAATCCTTGAAATACTTGTTAAGGAAGACAAGCCATTATCCGAGCTTGTAGCAGAGCTTCCGGTTTATTATCAGGAAAAATTAAAAGTCGAATGTGCTGACGATTTAAAACAGGAAGTCATGGCAAAGATTGCAGCTGAGATCAAGGAAACAACTGATTTTGAGCTTGATACAACAGATGGGGTTAAAATCCTAAAGGATGATGGTTGGGTAATCATCAGGCCTTCAGGTACTGAACCGATCTTCAGATGCTTTGCTGAATCTGACTCCCAGGAAAAAGCTGATGAAATGGCTAGCTGGGGAATCAGTTTAGTGGAAAAATACAAAAATTAATTGAAAATTTATTTTAAATTATTGGAGACTAATTTTAATTATTCTCATTTTAATTATTCTCTAATATTTACTATTTTTTGAGAATATGATTCCAGATAACAATAAATCAAAATTGATACTTCTTTTAGTGATTATATTAGCGATAGCTATTGTTTTTTTCGGATATGCAATATCTGTCAATAATTCAAGCAGTTCTGATAATGGTGTTATTGCCAAGGGAGATAATGCTATCAATATTAATCAATCTTATCCTGATGGGCCAACAGCTGAAGCGAAAATCGACACTTCAAATGTAAACTCTGTGTTGCTTGGTGAAAATGATTTGGGGTCTGTAGAATTGTTAGGTCCTTTTGGAAACACTGATTCAGACATTAAAATAGCTTATTCAATTGGTATGCATCCATTGGAAAGCAAGGCTCATAAAGCTTTATTTGATATTGTAAATTCTAAAAGCAGTTCTTTAAATTATCGTTATTATATCTACAAAATCAATGTAACAAATTATGATACTGATGATGAAGGCAGAATGGATGGTCAGTTGCTTGCTCAGGAGTTTGTAGCTCCTCATATAATCAGCAATGATTATGACCTTTTTGTAGATGTTCACAGTAATAATGGGATGATTTCAGGAACTTATGAAGAGACTAATTTTGTCTTTGCAGTAGGTCATGATGAAAAGTCAGAAGCCTTTGTAAATAAGATCTTAAATAAAATGCCAGAGTTGGTTTACTATTTCCCAAGCGCACAGTCAAGTCCACCTTATATCACATTGCCTACAGAGCAAGCGGGAATCCCGACTGTGAACTATGAAAC
>NZ_JAEDCO010000073.1 GCF_016294135.1 Methanobrevibacter ruminantium | reverse complement strand
ACAAGATATTACTTAATATATTACCACCAACATTATTGTGTATTGCAGAATGCTTTTCCCTAATACTCCTATTATCATTTGATGAAATGGAATTACCACCAACATTATTGTGTATTGAAGAATGCTTTTCCCTAATACTCCTATTATCAAATATCGAAGAAATTCTGCTAGTATCGTAACTTGAAGATAAATTTGAATACTTATTGGACGCATTATAATATGTAACACCATTGGATGAACCTATCTTTGTCAACATACTTGATGCGTTTTGTATGAACTTGAATAATTGAGCTTGCTGGTCTTTATTCAATACCATTTCACCACTGTTCAAACCAGTAAGTATCCTATCACCACTGTATGAATTACCACCAACTATTCCACCAATAGCATGATTTTCAATATATTTGTTTTTAATAACACTATCATTTTCAATTAAAACACTTTTTGGTTTTGCTCCAACTATGCCGCCATCAGCATGTTTTTCGCCCATAACAGCATTTTTACCCATATTCCAAAGACGTTCTAATTTATTATCAGAATTCCACCAATTTTTTAAACTATTCCAAGCATTTTTAATTGTGTCAACAGGATGTAAAATTAATTTTCCAATTCCTTCTATTGCATTTATAAATAATCTAATTGGGGTAGTTATCATATTAAAGGCAACGCTTAAATATCCACCCCTTTCTTCTATATCTTTATTCACTGCTGATAATGCTGGACCAACCTTTTCTTTAGCCCAATTAAATGCTTCTTTGCCGCCTTCTACAATACTATCGCCTACTGATTTTGCATAATCAATAAAATCTTTATCAGCATTTTCTGGTAAGCTTTTCCAAGTGTCATAAGCACCTTTAATAGCACCAACGGCAGCACCTATGCCAGCCCCTAAAGGTCCAAACATAGCACCAACTGCCCCATATTCAACAGCAGTAGTGGTTGCTTTAAGTGCTTGATGCGCTTTTCCTCCTTTTTGTATTTTACCTTTATCAGCTAAATAATCAACACCAATTCCTCCAACAGCACCTAGAATTCCTATACCACCACTTTTTGCTAATTTGCTAAATGTTTTTAATGTTCCAGCCCTAGATAAACTAGTTTTTGCAGCGGAAAATGCACCTTTTAAACCGCTTCCATGAGTTATTGCTCCTTTGAAAGCTTTTGTTGCTCTAATACTAGACTTTGCTAATTTAAAAGGAGTCTTCCACATTGTTTTTACAGCATTCAATGCTTTTCCTCCAACATTTTTGACTCCACCTAATGCTTTTGCTCCAAGTTTTCCACCAAGGGTTGTGTTTCCACCTAAACTTGCTCCAAGTGCTGGTTTAAGTAAAAACTTCCATCCTGCGATTGCAATTAATAATTTGCCCCAATTGTCAGCCAAAAACTTAGACACGCCTATAATACCGTCTGCAATACTTTTTAAGAAAGGACCATTTTTATCGACCCAATTGAGTATTTTGGCTAATACTCCGTTAGTGCCTCTTCCTAAATTTTCGGAAACTTTTTGTAAATTAGTTCCAACCTTGTCAATGTTTTGGATAATATTCTGGGCATTTTTATCTAATGCTAAACCCTTTGCAAATGAAGCAACAACAGACGAAGCATTTCCAGTAATCGCTTCATCAATACTTTTTAAATGTAAAGCTTGGTCTTTTAATATGTCGGTATCTGATTTACCATCAAATGCCATCATATTGCTCCACTCTTCTTCAGTGATTTCATTTATGTTTTTTCCGTTTACTTGAAGTTGTCCTTCAGGAGTTACTTGGGAATTGTTTAATATGAAATTACGTCTCGCTTCTTTATCTTTTCCGTTTCCAGAATATCTATCAAGTTCTGGTGCAAATTTGGTCTCTTTATATCTGACCTCTGCCATTTTTTTAGCATTAGCAACGACCTCTTCAGCATTAAGACCCATCTCCTTTGCATAATTTCTTAGGATTTCTTGGTTCATTGGACTTATAGTAGCGTAGCCCTTTTTAGTATCAAAAGTAGCCATGCCTTTCATTGCATCTTCCATCCTCTTAGCAAATGCCTCTGGGTCATACATTGACTCATACATATTTTCTAATGGATTGCCAAATGCAGCACCAATACTTCCTCCAAGCATTTGAAGATGTGCAGAATGCTCAATAGCACTGTCAAACTCCATAAACTGTCCAGCAGCCGTTTCTACAGACTTCATACTAAGTCCGAATTTTTCAGCCATTGCTGCCATTCTAGTAATCCCATCAATACCGTTTCTGAAGTTTAAACGGTTTGCCATTGAAAGGTTTTCAGCTACTTTTTTACTAAATTTTTGAGCATTTAAGCCTTGTTTTGCAGCAGTTGCATATGCCTTTGATATTGCACCTTGTACAGTACTAACTTGCCCACCCATACCATTTATTATGGTATCCATAAACTTGTTAGTGGTTTCTTGTCCAACAAGTTTATTAGCTTGAACAAATCCTTCAGCTTGGGCATCGTTTAATAATAGCTGTTTTCCTGTTGTTTCTGAAATATTTCTTTGTACTGCTGTAATAGCAGAAGAAGCTACGCCATATTTTTGGGCTAAAACTTGTGTTCTTTCAGTTAATACTTTAGTATAAGCATTAGCTTGATTTAAGCCCATGCCTAAATCTCTAGCTAATGAAATACCTTCTTGGTGAAATTGCAATGCTGCTTTAGTACCAGCTTGCATCATAGATACCGCAGTTCCTAACGCTCCATTTAAAGCCCCTCCTATAACGCTTGCTATCTGTGTAAATATTGCTAATAATGCTTGTGGCATATATGATAGATTTTTAAGAATATTTTATTAATTTACTATATAAATAGGCGTATTTACATTTTTTAACATTATTTATTTTGCCAATTTAAAATTATTTCGTACA
>NZ_JAEDCO010000072.1 GCF_016294135.1 Methanobrevibacter ruminantium | reverse complement strand
ATTTAATAATATAATCATCAGCATCTGGAATTTTAATTGAGTCAGTTTTGATATGGGCAACTTTATAACCTTTTTCCTGAACTGCATGCTTCAGATCTATCATAAATAAGGCGCCTCGTTTAGCAACAATATTATCAATGTTTCTAGGATCTTTAAATTCATTTTGATATTTTGCTGACGTAAGCCCATAAACAGAATTTATGACAGTCTTCAAAGCGTTTGATAGATTCTTTGCATCCGCTTTATCATTCAAATATTTTGCTAGCTTTCCTCCCATCATAGATGAAGCTGTTTCAAAATCTCCATGTTTTATAGCAAGTCTGGCGCGTTTAATTTCACTAAATTTTTCAGTATACTTTCCAAATAGATTCAATTGCTCAATACTAGTTGGATGCATTGATTCAACATCCAATAGAGCAACTTTTTTATACGCTCCAGGTTCAGCATACACATATCCTCCTTCACCAGTTTTCTCACCTCTATATGTACTAACTCCGTGATCAAACTGATATCCAGGAAACATGGTAGATAAATCTGTATAAACAAATGAAGACTGCGGATTTTTATCATTCCCAAATATAATTTTGGTTGTGTGTTTATTCGTTGTATCATTTACTGTTAATCCACTGAGTTCGGCCAAAATTTGTCTTGCCGTCCAGTCAGATTTAAGATATTCGAAGACTTTTTCAGTTGCAATAACATCATTATCGCAATACTCGGCAACTTTCTCCCACATACTTTCATCTACTGGTTTGTCCCATGGTAATCCGAGTTCTTGGTGATGTATACCGAGCTCTATTTCAAACGCTTTTAAAGATTTTTTATTTCCAGCGGAAGCAAAATCATAAACATCTGTATAAGACAAATTATATGCCTCTCCAAACATTCCGTTTTGACTTTCTTTAGAAATGAGTCTTTGTGATAATTCATATAGCTCTTTATTTGTATAACCAATATACCGAGCATATAAAATATGATTATCATATCGTCTGTTATTAAAACCTACTAATTTATACTTCAAAAGTTCTTCAATTTCTTTTGGTTCTGGATTTATACAACGAACAACTTTTTCTGCTCCTTGAAATTTCCAATTCAATAAAAATAAATTAGGAAATACTTCCACATCAAAGAAAACTAAAGTATCACTTTTATACTTGCTTTCATTCCCTGTGGAATTCTCTTCCGATTTGAATTTCATTTTAGAAACGATTTTTAAACAATACTCTGAGTGGTGTGACGAATTATTAGCAAAAGCCATAATTCTTGGACGCAAATCACTAATATCATACATCATTCCACTTTTATAAGCATTATCCAAAATAGTATTAATAAAATCAATACTAGGCTTTGTTCCTGGATGAATCTTCTTTTCTAGATTCTGTAATATCAAGGAACGAAGATGCCTTTCATTTTTAACACCCTCAAAATTAATCATCTTTATTCCTTTCAATGGTAGTCCAGAAGAAATGGATGAAACATCGAGATTATTACATTTTGTAAGCTGTCTCCTTAAAGAAGAGTTTCCAGTAAAAACTTTAATCTCAATATTTTCTGAATATAACCTACTAAGTTGAGACACATCTCCAAGATAAGTATAATGTAAATGTATGCCAGAACCACTTTTACTAATTTCTGAATATGTTGCTGGCCATTTAGATGCAGCCTCCAAATTCTTTTCAAAAGATTTTTCTCCATTTTCATCTTTTAAATCGAAATCAATAAAAATATGATCTTTTGGCATCATAACAAAATGCAATCTTTTTGTGTCTATATCTTTTAACTTAGTTGTTACTTCCGACCATTTCTTACATGGAGTCCCGTAAGAATTTGCATATTGTGCAGGACATTCAGCATATATTTTATCAAATATAGATTCTTTACAATCTAACACTAACGAAGGTTGATGTTCTTCTTTCTTTGGTTCTTCTTGTGTAATTGTAAATTTTTGGTATAGAAATCCTCTATAGACGCTACGAAGCTGAATATCATTATCTCTATATCGATCTAAAAACTCTTCAAAATAATTTTTCAGTTCCTCTCTGAATTTATATTTTGGAAGTTTAAAATCAACTAAAGCCTCATCACAATATGTTTTGTACATAGCATATGCACGAGATAATGTAATGTATTCTTCATTTTTGAATATCGGATATGAATCCTCTACAAAGTTAAAGAACACATCTGTTTGAAACATCATATCAATCGGTTTGTATCCTGCATAATAATTTTTCCCCATCGATTGATAGACTTTTAAACAATGGTATGCAATTGCTCCAAGTTCAAAATCAATCTTGGATACAACCGCTGCGTATTTCTTTGGGCTCAGTTTTCTTCCTGATGGTTTAACATCTATAAGTCTTCTAATAATTCCTGATTTTGCATCTGTGATTTTGACCGGTCTGTTTGTTGCCATAAATAAGAAACAATTTACTTTCGCAGTGTATGTCGCTTTGTATTTCTCATTCATTGCAATTTCTTCATGAGAAACAATTGAATTTAATTTTGTATTGTCCTCAATTTTAGAAAGGTCTCCATCATGCTGAATTGCTACAAGAGGATTTGTTTTGAAAACTTCTGTAGCAAACTGATTATTAGAACTGACAAGAGCCTTAGCTTCGAACGTTGTATAATATCCTTGAAAAAGTTTTTGAATAATATTAAGAACCGTACTTTTTCCAGCTCCTGCTTCTCCATAAAAAACTAAAAATTTTTGAATGGTTTTAGAATCTCCAGAAATAACTGCGCCAATAGCCCATTCAATTTTAGCTCTTTCTTCTGGATCATAAAGAGTTGATATTAATTCTTCATAATTATCAATATTTCCTTCTTCGATAGGATATGGTAAACGTTTACTGACATAGTCATTTTTCTCAATGACATCATTAGCAAAAGTAAGCTTTTCATCAAGTTGATGTTCATTATCAGAAAGACTGGAAATATAATTTTTAAATTTAGTCCATGTAGATGACGAATATGAACCAATAGATTTAATTCTAATAGGAGAATCAG
>NZ_JAEDCO010000071.1 GCF_016294135.1 Methanobrevibacter ruminantium | reverse complement strand
CCACCATGGGTAATATCTCCACCGGGAGTATAATTGGACTTCTTCATTGCCCAATCCTTATAGGTTTCTCTCCATCCATCATAGAGCTTAACCTCATTAAATACCATCATCCACTCGCCCTTGCCAGTGAAATTGCAAACTCCGTTTGCATAATCATACTTTACAAACTGACCATTCTCAAGAATCTCAATTGAATTATCAGCGGGAAGCTGAGCATAGATTTGAGCAGTTCTTTGAGCTGACAGATGATTAGGTTCAACCTGACCGAAACCAGTTCTTTTAATAGTTGTAGCCATCTATAAGTCTCCTCCTTATTAATTTCTACTATTTTTAGTATTTCTAACTGCAGAAATCCAAGCGGGAACAGAATTAATCGAAGCATCATCTAAGCCAAATGTAACAGCAGGCTTTTCATCAGATTCGCTTTCAGTGTTCATACTCATTTCTGCTAGGCTCTTTTTAGTAAAGATAACAGAAAGCTTACTTTCAATTTCCTCAAGAGTAAACTTATCTTTATTATCAACAACTTCTTTTTTATCTTCATCGGATAACATATAGAAGCTCTTAATCATTTCATCTTTCTTTGCGCTTTCAACTTCATTTTTGAAAGCTACCAGAGCTTGATAGTTCTTCTGTAATTCTGAAAATTGTGCCTTGAGTTCTTCGTGTTCAGCAGAAAGGGCGGAGAACTTTTTCTTATCTTCGTCTTCCTCTTCATCTTTCTTATCGTCAGAAGAATCGTCCTTCTTTTCTTCATCTTCCTGCTTTGCACATTTAGACTTCTTGTCCTCATCATCTTCCTGCTTTGCGCATTTAGACTTCTTGTCCTCGTCGTCTTCCTTCTTGCTAAAATCTTCAGTTACAGGAGTTTCTATATTCTCTTGATTTTCAGTTGCATCATTTTGAACAGTGTTGTCCACATTTTCTGTTCCTTCAGTAAATGTATCTTCTGCGGCAGGAGCTTCAGAAACTACATCTTCTGTTGGTGTAACCTTGTTTTCATCTAAAGACATTTGATTTCCTCCTTCTAATGCAGTCCTTAATTCCTGCATCATAGTAAATAGTGTCTTTTTGAAGCCATCATCTAAATTAAAAGATGCGCTTACCTTTGGAGCAGTAACGCTTGAACCTTCAAAGCAAGGCTCAACATCATCTCCCAAAACACATAATTTTGAAATTATCGCATCATTTATTATGAAAAAATCCATGCCTGTTTTAATATTTTCTGACCAATGTCCATCTAAAGTTTCTTCATCAAGTTCCATTGAGTGCGGCTTGCCATCGCCCTCAACTACACTTTTACATTCTTCATATTGACCTGTCCACAAATATCCAGTAGTCATAAGATATTCTCTTGTGATGCTATTTCCAAAATCGTCGTAATCGTCAAATTTTTGAAACCACACTTTTGCATCAGGAGCAACGAATCCATAAGGACGAGTCATACATTCAAAATGTATGCCTTCATCATCAAAGATTACTTTTTCTCCATGATCTGCAAAATCTTCTTTGGAATCTTTATAGTAACCCACAATGGGGGCTCCGCGTAATGTTTTTGCCATTTCAGTAGCTACATCTTTAGTAATATAGCTATGATTGCGATTTTCTCCAAGATAAAAAACCTTAATTTCACATTTAGACATTAAAGGATTAATGTCTAATGGCTCAAGATTTATAAACTCTGGAGAATCAATAGTTGCAATAGATTGATGCATTTATTAAATCTCCTTTCTTTAGCTCATACTTTCTCGGTTCGCTATTGTTTTTTCACTTTTTTGGTCATCCTCTTTTTCTTTTCTGCCCACTTTATTATCTTCGCTAGAAGAAGAACTTCCATTCTTACTAGTACCAAGAATTTCTGCGTTCATAGTACTTGACATTAGAGGAGGAATAAATACATGAACCAAATCAAGAATATCATTCTCAAAGAAAGCGTTTGCCAAAATAGAACTTTGTGATTGACCCAAAGCAATTTGCGGCAACATCTTTGAATAACCGAGTTGAGTTTGCTCTTTGTATAATTTAGCCATTTCTTTATAATTGTAAATGGTTGTTGTTAAAATTTGTGCCCTAAAGAACACTTTTTTAGGAGATTTATTAAATGGAGTTAATATATCATTTAAAAATGATTCAAATTGCAATAATAAATTATACATTGCAGCTTCATCATTTAAAATGGACTTTTCAAGAGCAATATTTCCGTCTGTATTAAATAAGTTTTGTGCAGTACCAGACTCATTATAAACAGTTCTTTCAACTTTTTCTAATTCGTCTGTCGTTGTGGTTGTGCTTTTATCAGCCATATCCGCAACTTCCACATCAGCAAAAGTAGTTAATACATCTATTCCTATTGCTTTTCCTAGCATTTGTACTGCATTATTATGCAATTCTTTTGCTTCATCAACATCAAAAACTAAATCGCCATTTTTATCCATTGGCATTTTTTGAATAATAATTTTTAATAGTTGCTGCGCCATCTTTTTTCTATCTAACTCTTGCGCCTCATCCAAATCGATAATCGCAGGAATGACAGAAATTAAAGCAGGAAAATCTTCTCCATTAACATTAAATTTAATTGTTAAAGAAGGGTCTAATAAATACCATCCTGAAGTATCACCTTGGAAATCTGGAACCAATTTTCCTTGTTTATATAAACTATAACCTTTTTTAAATTCCGCGGGAAACAAATTTAATATCTTCATTCTTTGAACTGTATCTCTATAATAATCATCAAAAAACTTCATATTAAATTCAATTGCGGGACGACCATTCACGCTATATCTAGTTCTACAATATTTAACAGGTAACTCTTGAATAGACATTCTTTTCTCTGATGGAATTAAATATCCATAATAGCAACCATTTCGTAAAACCTTTAAAGCGATTTCTCCAAAAAGGCGTTTTAATTCAGAATTATCAAAAAATAAAAGTGCTTTATTAAATTCTGATAATGCCTTTTCGCCATTCTTCATATTATCTCCTTCTATATAAGGAGTTATCATCCAATCATATCTATATAGATATGCCATATAACGACAAAGACGAGAATAAATACCGCTAATTCTATAAAAGAAGTTTGAAGCATCTCTCATTGTGTCTAAATCATAGTTATTGATAGCTTGAAGAATTGTTTGCTTATCTGATAATCTAGAATTAACTTTTTTGTAATCTCCTAGAGTAACAATAGCATCATCAAGATTTTTAATTCCTACTTTTATTCTTGAGAAATCTACGCTACGAAAATTATTTCCATATTCATCGGTGCTATTTTCAAGGTTCATAGAAAAACCTTTTTCTTTTAT
>NZ_JAEDCO010000070.1 GCF_016294135.1 Methanobrevibacter ruminantium | reverse complement strand
TTTGTATATGGTATTATATAAAGCTTATCTAAAATTTAAGGTCAATATTCTTGCCATACTGTAAAATTAAAGTTATATAGTAAAAAATAAGCAAAATTAGGGGAGAAAATTTATGCATGGTTTTATATGGTAAACTAGAATCTTTTAAATACTTAACTAACCCAATATATTCTTATATAACTTATTTTCAAATGTAAAAAACATATAAAATAAATCCCCCTGGTAGATTAATATGGAAATTATCAATCAAAAGCAAACCCCAAAAAGAAGTTTTAAGAGAAGAGAAGTCTAATAGTATTCATTGGAAACATCCTGGGAATTTACCTAATAGGTTTTTTAGGTTTGGGAATCAAGCTCAGTTCATTTGATGACATACTCCTTTTAGTACTATTCATAGGTTTGTTAAATGCAATCCTCTGGCCTATACTAACAAGAATAGCAATGCCGTTTTTAGTTTTGACCTTCGGATTTGGAACATTGATACTAAACGGTTTTCTCCTTGAGGAATTTGCACCATTGTTTGGAATAGAAATCCAAGGCCCTGCAATAATTCTTGCTCCATTAGGGATGGCTGCAGTTACAACCATACTGTCTTCCTTGATAACAATTGATGATGACAGTTCATATTACCGATCTGTTTTGAATGATGCCAAAAAGAAAATGAAAGCTGAAGTCAAGGATTATCCTGGAGTGATAATCGTTGAAATCGATGGGCTTGCTTATGAAGTGCTATAAAAAAATGAAGAATGACTTTCAACTTCAAATAAATGAAGTGATAAATTTGGTTGTCAATTGATTAAACTGGGTTGCTTCTTTACTTATGAAATAAAATTCACTGAAAATAAGTGGATAATTTATTTTTTTTAATGTAATGATTTGTGTGTTTTTTTCATCATGATGTAATTTCCATTACATAATGGCAAGTGTGTTTTTTTCATTATAATGTAATTTCCATTACATTTATATATATTGTTTAACAAAATATTAACTAATTTGGGTGAATATTTATGGCAAGTTTACCATTAGGAAATGATAATGATTTAGATGACTCACAGTTTTTCAATAGGGTAGATGAAATTTCATTCATCTCTGATAATCTAGAACTAGCTAAAAAAGGTTCAACACCAACAATACTGCTTACAGGCATTAGGGGTGTTGGAAAAACTGCATTAATGAAAAAATTAAAAAAAGACTTTCAAAACGAATATTTGGTTGTCTATATGGATTTATCCGCAATGGATAAATTTAAAAAAGATAAGCTTGATCGTTTTTGCTTTATGAGATTATTTTACGAATCCATTATAAAGGCATGTGATGAATCAAACATTATTACAATTGATGCAAAAATTCTGAAGTATTTTAAAACTCGCAATTTCATAATGGACAAAATAGAGTCAGTAGGCAAAATCCCAATTCCTATTCTTAAAACAGAAGAAGATTATACTAAATTTACAAGTTTTGTGATGGATTTGCCTCAACAGATATATGATGATTGCAAAGAGCATATTAGTGGCATTTTAATATTTATGGATGAATTTCAAATCCTAAAGCAGCTTGATGAAGATGTAAATGGCTTTTTATGGTATATTAGAAGCGTTATCCAATCACAAAAAAATATTGGTTATATTTTCTCAGGAAGCATGAGCGTTAAAGATGAACTGATATCAGACATCGCTGGTCAAAAAGGCGCTTTTGGGGGTAGAATCCTCAATTATGAAATCAAAACATTCTCATATGAAACAACAAAAGATTACCTGACTGAAAAAGCGGATTATCTTGAATTCACGGATGATGGATTTAAAAGATTTTATAAATGCACAAATGGAATTCCTTATTACATCAATAGCTTTGCTAGACTCTTGCCGCCTAATGAAGAATTGAATGAAGAAAAAATAATTTCGGAATTTAAAAAATCCTTGCCTTACTTATTGGTTCATCTTACTAATGAATGGTATAAATTAACTAAACAGGAACAAAGAATTATTGTGGCTCTTGTTGAAGAACCATTAAGGAGAATTGATATAGCAAATAAATTAGGTGTGAAAAGCGGAGCTATTGGAGCATCATTAAAAACTTTACAGAATAAAATATTAATAGAATTGAATAATGAGAAATATCAAATTTATGATTCTATATTCAAGGCATGGTTAAAAAAGGAATATGAAGAAAAAGGGGATTATCCCTATTAAAGTTTTAATCAATTTTTATTTTTTTTTTATGAGGCTGTAAAATTTCATATTTTAACTTTCGTTGGCATGAACTCTATTTATAATTTTAATACTTTTCATTTAACTGAAAACAAAATTGGTTTTATTATTGCTTTTCATTTAACTGAATTCTTACTTTGCAAAAGAAAATCATGACAATACCTTACTGGATTAAACTCAAAATTATTGTCCGGAGAGTTTGCCACATATCTGTCCGGTCGCTATGTGGAATTAAACATTTATCCATTTTCATTTAAAGAAATTTTAAAGCATCACAAATTAACAATATGGAATGGATAAAACTAAAATATATGAATATAATTGACTTTTTATTATGGGATGAAACGGTTATTTAGGGATTGTCCACTATATGAAACAAGTTTTCAATTTTTAGTATAATAATTTCTATACTGTTATGCTAATGCCAACATGAAGTTGGTTAAAAAGAATCAAATTGCATAATCCATATTCTCCACTCTGATTGGTGATGAAAGAAAAAGAGCTTCAGAACTACTATATTGATACTTAAAATTCATAATTTTCTCATTCTGCCTACCACTTTTCCAATTAAAGCTTCCTTTTTTCTGCAAACCACTTTACCGAATTGATTGTTCTGTCTGATCAAGTCACCATCGATATAGTACTTAGGCCTTCCGTACATTCCTTCTACTATATAGTTTCCTTCTGTGGGCACTGATGGTTTTCCGTACATTCCTTCTACTATATAGTTTCCTTCTGTGGGCACTGATGGTTTTCCGAACATTTCCTCTATGATAACTTCTTTTCTATTTTTTTCTTCTGCATCGGATATTGTATCATCTTCTCTTTCTGATTTAGGATAGTTTATTTGAGGATTGTTTTCCTTATATGTTTTGAGAGGGTCATAGTTAATGTAATCTTCTTCTTTATGCTCTATTTCCTCAACAGTCGCTATTTTGTCATTTAGTGGTGAATTGATTCTTTTAAGATAATCGTTATAGGATTCCCCTTCCCTTTGATTGTACTTGCTGTGGGATTCCTTTAGATAGTCTTTGTATTTATCTTCGTGCTCAACTAATTTGGTCCCGCACTTTATGCAGAACTTTTGATCTTTTTCTATTAG
>NZ_JAEDCO010000069.1 GCF_016294135.1 Methanobrevibacter ruminantium | reverse complement strand
TTTCAATTTAATAAAATAATTTAACTTTATTTCAAAATATACTAACTTTTATTAATTAGAATATATATATATATATATATATAGATAATTACATATAATAGATTACTATCTATAATTTACTTATATTATATAAAAAAATAATATGTGAAATCATGAAAGCAGCTGTTATAGGTTTAGGTGTAGAAGGCAAAAAGGCTTTAAATTCATTATTGAAACATGATTGGGAAGTCTATGCTACAGATTTGAATATAAATATTAGTCTGGATGATTTGCCTATATCCCTTGCAGGTGTTGACATATCCCCTCAAAAGGATAAAATCAGTTTCATTAAAGACAACCTATCCATTGATTTGGGATTTAACAATCAGGAAGAAATAGATCTATGTGATGCTGTTGTTTTAAGTCCAAGCATATGGGGAAGCAAAATATCTGAACATTATAGAAACTCCAATAAATTGCTTTGTGATGTTAAAACAAAACACAGAGAAATGTTTTCTATAGGGGTGACTGGAACCAATGGAAAGACCACTACTGTAACCATGATTAAGGAAATCCTTGAAAATGCAGGGAAAAAGGTTTTGGTTGGAGGAAATGCAGGTGGAGGATTTGAAGGTTACTATGACCTTATCCTAGAAGCAGACAATGGAGATTATGACGTTTTGCTTGTTGAAGTCTGCGATATGACAGTTGGTTTCTGCAGCTATTGTTTCGACTTTGACTTGATTGCCCTTACAAATATGGGCAATGACCATATGAATGTTCATGGTTCAATGGAAGGATATAAAGAGTCACTTAAAGGATTTTTCAAAGGTAAAACCATATTTATCAATGAAAATCAGGAATATATGGATGAATTTGAAGAAGTGGCCGAATCAACCATTGTATGTAATGAAACAAAATATGACTTAAACCTATTCGGAAAGTTCAACAAATTGAATGCAGGTCTTAGTGAAGCTATAGCAAATTATATTGATAAAAACACTTTTGAAATTGATGAGAGCATAATCAAAGATAGACTGGAAAATTTCAAGCCTGTAAAAGGCCGTTTAGAAGTGTTAAAATTAAATGATTGCGAGATATATATCGGTAAATCCGACAATTCCGATGCAATTAAACCTATATTGGAGGAAGTTGATTTCTCCGCTATCTTTGTAGGAACTCCAAGACATAATGAAAATCATAGATTTGACATATTAAATGAAGTTGTAAAAGCCAATCCTGAAGCAATTATTCTATTTCCTGGATTGGAAGACACATTGGATCAAGCTAAATACAGATTAAATTCCCTTAATTACAAAGGAAGAATTGAAATAGCCAATAACCTTGATGAAATCATTGCATTCGTTGCTGAGTTTTCACATGACACTGCAATTTTAATTGGAGGAAATGGACAGGAAAACATCATTAAAATACAGGATAGATTAAAGCAGATTTGTGATTACTGTAATTCTAGGGAAAATAAGCTAATGTTTGAATAAAGAAAAATATCTAAAAAAATAATAAAAAATCATAATAAAATAATTCATAATAAATCAAATCATTAAACAATTCATAATCATATATTTATAAATTTAAGATTTAAATAAAGGAAGTGTAAGTATTAGCTCAAGAAGTTTAACACAAAGAAATTCATTTAAAATATTTGTTGCATTGATTGCAATAATTATTGTTCTAATACCTGTCTCCCTTGCAACTACAACCACTCATCATCAGAATATGAGTGAAATAGCTAAGTATGATAACGGAAGCACTGTATTTGCAGGAGATAACGTAATAGATAAAAACAAGATAGACAAATATCCTATCGTTTCCAATTTTGGTTCTTTACTAACCCAAATAGGAGATGGTGAAATCGTGGATGCCTTTTTCTCAATTGCCACAGGGGCAGTTCCAACCCCATCATCTGAATTGCTTTATGGAAATGTAAGTTCAGATGGTGTAGTGGATGAATTTGAAGGTCCTGGATATGTGGTTGTGGATAATGACAAGATTACCGTAAATCCTCCTGGAGACTTTGTTTGGGGATATAACAGCCCATATTTACAAGCAAAAATTGTTCCAGATGGAATAGACATTTTCAATAATAAGACCAATCAAACAGTAGGTCATATTGATCCAAAAACCATGACTAACGATACAATTCCTGGTCAAAGGGTAAATGTGGAAACCTTAAAGTATTGGTACAATCATTACGGTCAAGGTTCTAAATACAATTTAGATTACTGCATTAATGGTTTTAATGATAATAGGTCTTATATTACTCCAGATATGTTAAAAGAAAAGTTCCCTGAAGCTTATGAGTATTCTCTCAAATATCCTGGAGGTTCTCCTGTTGTTGTTTATGGTGAAAACTATACTGAAACCAAAGTGGCAAGCACATACACTTATTTGGATTCTCATCCACAATACAATGATGCAAACAGGGAATTCAATGCAAAGCAATTTGTAAAGGCTTGGAACGGAACCATTATCCCATCAAATGCATATGGATGTGGAAGAGAAGGTGTTGGATTCAGTTCAGTGCCTGAAAGGGAAGCAGAATCCGGAATGGCTACACATGGTGTATGCCCTCCAGCAAGATCATTGAGAAATGCTGTTTTATCTTTAGGTTTCAGTTTGCCAATTGGTATGGATTCTGGACGTGATGCAGTGCTTTACGGTTTCAGTCCGTCTACTGGAATCAAGATTAATAACACATTATCCTATCCTATTAAAATCAAAATGTGGACAGAAGGTTCCGGTGCTGGAATGAGAATCTATACGGATGTTTATGAAATGATTCCTAATAGCTATATTGCAAATCAAACCAATAGCACAAATTCAACAAACAACACAAACAATTGATGCTAATGCAATAATTATTACTGGAATTGTTTCAATTGTTTATTTATTAAAATTTTTAAAAATTTATTAAAAAATAATTATTAATAAAGGTAATATTATGCTTACAGTCTCAGCAGTGATAACTGCAGCTGGAAAAAATTCTAGAATGAGAAAAGATCAGGAAAACTTGAATATTCCCCTACAAAATAAGCTTACACTTCCATTAAAGAATGGGAAATATTCCAGTACAATCATTGAAACTACTATTCATAATGTGTTGAATACTGAAAATATCGATGAATGTATAGTAGTTCTTGGCCATTACTGTGACGAAATATTGCCTTTCATTAATAATATTAATGATGATAGATTAAAAGTTATTAAAAACGACCCAATAGATGTAGGTCTTTCTGTTTCTTTATTAAATGGTCTTCAAAAAATCAATTCAGACATTGCTTTATGTGTAACTGGAGATCAGCCTACAGTCAGCACGGAAACTTTTAATGATATCTTAAACACTCTTTTTGACTCAGACAATCCTGGAAAGACCATTTCAATTCTTAGAAGGCGCAAGACAGGAAAACTAGATACGGCTGAAGGATTAGGAATGCCTTTTGCAGCAGATAGGATGGAATTAATCAAATATCTAGAAGGTAAGGATGATAATCTAAATCCTATTTTAAGGGAGATATTTGCTGACGGATTTGATTTTTATGGAGTTAATGAGAATCATCCAAATGAATTAATTAACATTAATCATTACAGTGAATACGAAAGTATTTTATAAAATCTTAATTAATCAATATTTTTATTTATATAATTATTAAAATGAATATGAAAGTATTTAATAAA
>NZ_JAEDCO010000068.1 GCF_016294135.1 Methanobrevibacter ruminantium | reverse complement strand
ATTTCAATAATATATTTAATTTCAATAATATATAATTCTATATTTATTTTATTATTATATAAAAATTCCTAAAGAAAATTATCCATCCATTCAAATATTTCCAAATTAAAATCAATAGAGAATTAGAAGAAAGCATCTAAACTTTGTTGTCTTTCATTGGAAGATAATTCCCTTAATCTATCCTTATCATAACCTAAAGGTTCCATCATCCTTGAAACAGCAGGAATCAACTGATTTTCAATATAGTATTCCTTATCATACTCAATTCCTTCACTATATTCATAAGGAACTGCTCTCTGGCTTATTGAACCTTTTCCCTTAGCTATAATATACTGAACAATGGTTCCTTTACCTACCTTGATTCCATGAGATTCTATCTCACGAGCAGCAATTACATGAGGACCAACCTGTTTGTAATCATCAAGATTTTTGGTGATTTGAGTATGTATAACAAGTTCCTTCATATCCAAATTGCCTGATTTGATTTGTTTAAGAACTTTACTAATGATTTTTTCAGCCTTCTTAACATTACCCTCTTCCAAAATAGCCATTAAGATATCTTCCTGAGTTTTCTTTGCAATTGGAGCCCAATCTCTTCTAACAAGCTCTAATCCTTTTGCAATGATTTTTCCATCTTCGATTACAGCATATCTTTTTTTGCTAACAAAGAACCCTCTCCTATAGAATCCTTCAAATTCCAATTCCATTGTATCAGGTAAAGATCCATTAAAATAGTATAAAAACTTATCCTTTTGCACCTTTATCTCATTTTCAATAGCTATTTGTTCAGGGGATTCAATCATTTTTACACCTAAAAAATCATTATTCTATACAAGTATATCTTTTTTATCTTTTTAATAAATGTTTTTAATATTGCACTTGATTAAATTTGAAAATTATTTTTTAGACTTATCTCCTTAATATCTATCTAATATCTATCTAATATCTATCAAATATCTATCAAATAGATATTATGAACTTAAACATTTAATATCTAATATCTAACTTAATATTAAGAATAGTAATATATATTAAACTCATATTGAATTCTAATAAAAAATAAATACAATAAAGTTCAATATAATAAAAACAGTTTAATATAATAAAAACAGTTGAAGGGATTACTATGAAAGACTCTGAGAAAATTATTATAGAATTCATCAAGTTGTCTAAAAATCGAGAGAAAATATTCAAGGCATTAGACGGAGAGACATTAAAGCCTACAAATATAAGCAAAAAGACTAATATCCCTAGTAACAACGTAAGTCGTATCTTAAGTCAATTACGAGAAAAGAATTTAGTTCGTTTATTAAACCCTGAAACCAAACGGGGCAGATTATATGAATTGACAGACTATGGAAAAGAAATTTTAGATTTAATGAAATCCCAATTAAGATTCATTAAATTTAGAAAAAAAAAAAAAAAAAAATAATTAAAGAAATAAAAATAATAATAGAAAAATAGCTAAAAAATAATTAAATAAATTAAAAATAAAATTATATTTCTATTTCTAAAGCTATAGGGCAATGATCAGAACCCATTACATCCGCTTTGATATATGATGCCTTGACATTGTCTTTAAATTCTTCATTTACAAAGAAGTAATCCAAACGCCATCCCACATTTCTTTCTCTAGCACGGGTTCTATAACTCCACCAGGTATATTTGTCCCTTTCATCTTCATGCAACATTCTAAAAGTATCAATATACCCATTATCAAGGAATTTAGTTACCCATTCTCTTTCTACAGGCAAGAAACCTGAGACCTCCTCATTATTTTTTGGTCTTGCAAGATCTATTTCCTTATGAGCAGTGTTCAAGTCACCGCAAATCACCAAATTGTGACCTTTATCCCTTAAGTCATTAGTGTAATCAAGGAATGCATCATAGAAGTCAAGCTTATACCTTAACCTATCATCATTCATACCACCATTAGGATAGTAAATGTTTAAAAGAGTGAAACCATCAAAATCCAATCTTTGAAGTCTTCCTTCAACATCAAACTTGTCAATTCCCATACCAGAATAAACTTCTTTAGGTTCAATAGTTGTATAAGTTGCTACACCACTGTATCCCTTCCTTTCTGCAGAATTGAAATAACTTGTATAGTCTGGAATATTCACTAATTTTTTAGGCAATTGGTCTATTTGAGCCTTGGTTTCCTGAAGGCATACAATATCTGCTTTTTCCGCATTAAACCAATCTAAGAAACCTTTTTTATGAATAGCTCTAATACCATTTACATTCCATGAAATAAGTCTTATATCAGTCATAAAAATCACATTTAAACAATAATTTAAAAATTGAAAAATTAAAAAATCAATAATTGAATAATTAATAATAAAAAATTAAGTAAAAAAATAAAAAAAGAATAAAAATAAAAAGATAAAGATTGAAATTAATCGAACCTTACTCCTTCTTCTAAAGGAACTTCTCTTAACCAGCTAATGTCACTCTTATAGAGCATTCTAATATCAGATAAATCATATCTGATCATAGCAAGACGTTCAATACCTAAACCGAATGCCAATGCTGGTGTGTTGATTCCTAAAGGCTCTAGAACTTCTGGTCTGAACATTCCGCAACCACCAAGTTCAATCCAGCTTTCCTTTTCTTCCAAGTAAATTTCACACTCAGTTGAAAGATAGGTGTAAGGGAAATAAGCAGGTCTGAATCTTACTTCAAATCCTAATTTCTTATAGAATTCCTTTAAAGTACCTAATAAGTTTTGATAATTGATTCCAGGAGCAGCAACAAGCCCTTCAACTTGATGGAACTCTGGTAAATGTTTATAATCGAAAGTTTCTCTTCTGAATACTCTTCCTACTGAAAACATCTTAATAGGAAGTTCACCTTTTGCAAGTCTTTGAGTGGAAATTCCTGTAGTGTGGGTTCTTAAGACAGATTGGCGAGCAATATCCTCATCCCAATCATAGTTCCAACCTTCTGAACCGGTATTTCCACCATCTTCATGAGTTCTAGCTACTTTTTGAACAAGTTCATCATCTGGCAAATCACAAGTCAATGGATTTTTCACATAAAAGGTATCCTGCATTTCTCTTGCAGCATGGTCTTGAGGTTGGAAGAGAGAATCAAAATTCCAGAAAGCAGATTCCAAATAATCCCCTTTATCTTCAGTGAATCCCATATTCAAGAAGATTTCTCTAATTTCCTGAATGATTCTTCTTAAAGGATGCTCTTTACCTGGGAAGAATATAGGGTACTCTGCATTGATATCATAAGGTCTGTATTTCAAGTCTTTCCAAGATCCTTCCTTAAGCTGTTGATGAGTCAATTGGGTAGCTTCCTCTTCAATGGTAAAGCCAAGCTCTAAAATTTCACGACCTAAATCGGTTAATTCAAAGCTGTGAAGAGTTGTCTTTTGCTCAGCAATAAGGTTTTTCCTTTCTTTAAGTGCAGATAAACCTTTAGCCATATCCTCATCCAATTGCTCTTTAGAAACTTGTGCCTTTTCAATAAGGGTTCTTAATAAGGATTCATCATCCCCTAATTTTTCTTTGCTGGATTCACCTACATCAGTAATGGATAATACTCCCTTATCCATTTTTGCCCAGCTTTTACGAACCAACCAACCAATTGAGATATTGACTTCCTTTTTGTCAAGCCCGTCTAAACCAGCCAAATCCTTCATAGCCAATTGCTTTTTATCCTGCAATACCTTTAGGATTCTCCTTTCAGGAAGGCCTATTTCAGCATATTTTTTACCATTATCAGTCAAGCTAAATTTCTCTTTTGTCTCTTTGTTTACAATGATGATTCCTTTAGAAGCTAATGATCCTGCAGCACTCATAACTGATTTAATATTCAAACCAGTGTTTTCAGCTATTTCGTCAGGAGTTGCATTTTCATTAATCTCTAACTCTTTTAATAGCTTTTTTTCATAAATATGTAATTCATTAATAATTTTATTAATATCTTCACTCATCTAAACACCAGATGCTTTTTTATAATTAATTGATAAGAATAATTGATAGATTAAATTTAATGTTTACTTTGGATAAAAATTATTCAAATTATCTATCATTCCATAATATTATAATATATCTCTAATCTAATTAATAAATATATTCAAAAATAGGAATTTTAAATTTTAATAAAAATTAGATAAAATAAGAAAATGAGAAAATGAAAAAAATAAGAAAAAAGAAAATCAAATAAT
>NZ_JAEDCO010000067.1 GCF_016294135.1 Methanobrevibacter ruminantium | reverse complement strand
ACTAGTGTACTCAACTTAGAAAAATTTGTTTACGAGGCTAGAATTGACGGATACTCTTTTTGAAAAAGCACCTTATGCTGAAACTGAAAATGACTGGAAAAAGCTTCTCCCCTGGAATATTGAAATTACTCCATATAAGAATCGTGAAGAATGGATTTAAATTGTGGTATAATTATAAATTTAATTTGGGGATACATTATAATATTCATGTATACCTGGTCAATCAAGAAGGTAAATTATATGGTTACAGTATTACTGATAGAAGATGATGTAAATGCTAGATTAGTAACAAAATTACATCTCAGAAATGAATATAATGTATTAGAAGCGTCAAATGGAATAGAAGCATTGGAGATTTTAGAATATTCAAAAGTGAACTTGATTATTGCAGATGTTATGATGCCCCAAATGGATGGTTATGAATTTGTTAAGCAGTTTCGTTTAGTTGATAAAGTGACTCCAATTCTTTTGCTGACTGCAAAAAATGGATTGCAGGATAAAAAAGAAGGATTTGCTTTGGAAATTGATGATTATATGACAAAACCAGTTCATTACGAGGAATTGCTTTGGAGAGTACGGGCTTTATTAAGAAGAGCACAGATTAATTTTGAAAAGAAGATTATTATTGGAGAGTTAGAAATAGATGAGAGTAGCAATTCATTACGTCGCGGCAAAGAAAGTGTTACCTTGCCCAAAAAAGAATTTGAATTGTTATATATGCTATTATCGTATCCAAACAAAGTTTTTACAACATCAGAATTGTTGGATGAAATATGGGGATATGAAACAGATTCTGATGAAACTACTGTCAGGACACATATAAATCGACTTAGGAAGCGATTTGATGATTATTCGGAATTTAAACTTGTAACAATACGTGGATTAGGATATCGAGGTGAAATAAATAAGCAATGAATAAATTAGCAAATGGAAAGAAAAGATTTGGAATAATTCGTTGGGCGATTATTCTAGCTGTAATAGTTGATTGTCTGGCCGTTTTTTCCTATTTGGTAACAATAGCAATTAGATATTATTTGTTCGGAACTGCAAGTGACAATGTATTTATTTGGAGTTTGACAATTTACCAAATAATGGGTTCTTTGTGCGGAATTATTATTGCTGTTATTTCTGAAATTTTATACCGCAGAATGGGAAAATTATTGAATGGAATGAATGAGGTGTCGAATGGGAATCTGGATGTGGAACTTTCGTTGGATCATTCAGGTGAGTACAGGGTAATGTATGAAAATTTTAATCATATGGTACGTGAATTAAAAAATGCTGATGAACAACAAAAACAATTTATGAAGGACTTTTCACATGAGTTTAAAACTCCGATTCATTCTATAAAGGGGGTTGCTGAGTATTTATCAGAAAATGATCTTCCAAGAGAAGAGGAAAAAGAGTATTTGAAATTAATGGTGAAGGAAGCAGAGCGTTTGGCTAAACTATCTCAAAATACGCTTCTTCTTTCAAAACTAGATAATATGGAGATTATCAAAAATAAGAAAAAATTTCGTCTTGATGATCAGATTCGAAATTGTGCAATTCTTATGCTTCATCAATTTGAAGAGAAAAGAATTCAACTAAATGTACAGCTTCCAAAAATATTTTTTTGGGGAAATGAAGAATTATTACAAGAGGTATGGATAAATCTATTAGAAAATGCTCGCAAATACTCTCCTCAGGATTCAGTTGTTTCAATAATTGGAAAAGCAATTGATGGACATATTAGTATAGAGATCAGAGATGAAGGACAAGGAATGGATGATGATACAAAAAAACACATATTTGATCGATATTATCAAGGAGATTCTTCACATGAAACAATGGGATTTGGGTTAGGTCTTTCCATTGTAAAACGTATTGTTGAACTGAGTAATGGATCAATAACAGTGGAGAGCAAAGTAGGAGAAGGATCCACAATATATATTTATTTTAAGTAAAAAGCTTACCAATTTTGGTAGGCTTTTTTGTCATATAGGAATTTTTTTTAGTATCTATTTTATTTGAAAGTTTATGTTGAGTTTATATTGGCATGATAGCTTATTCAAAAATAAATATAAGAGAGGACAGAATAGTAACCATGAAGGACGATAGAGTTTTTTTATTAACAGGAGCAGCTGGGTTTTTAGGGAATAACATTGCGAAACAGTTAATGGAAAAAGGCTGTTATGTACGAGGTCTTGTATTGAAGGGAGATAAGGCAGTAAAGCATGTACCCCAAGGAGTGGAGATTGTTTATGGGGATTTAACTGATAAAAAATCATTAGAGAATTTTTTTGATGTAGATAACAAAGAGTTGATCTGTATACATTGTGCAAGCATTGTCTATTTAAAAGAAGAACCAAGTGAATTTGTATATCATGTAAATGTAGATGGTACACAGAACATTATTGATCTGTGTCTTGAAAAAAATGTTCAAAAGCTTGTATATGTAAGTTCAACAGGAACTGTATCAGAACTACCACATGGAGAGAAAATGAAAGAACCAACAGAATTCAATTTAGATGATATCGTTGGATACTATGGAAAGACAAAAGCAATGGCAACACAATTGGTACTTGATGCAGTAAAGGAAAAAGGATTAAAGGCTACTGTAGTATATCCAACAGGGATATGCGGACCTAATGATTATGCTGGAGGACCAGTATCTACATTTATTGAGCAGTACTGCAATGGAGGAAACAAGATAGGATTCCCCGGTTCTTTCAATTCAGTAGATGTCAGAGATTTAGCTTTTGGTACAATAGCAGCAGTTGATAGAGGAAGAATTGGAGAAGGATATATTTTAGGTAATGATGTTGTATGGATGAAAGATATGTTTTCTCATATTAGCCATGCAAGTGGAGTGAGTATGACAAAAATCATTCTTCCTATGTTTTTGACCAGAATAGTTGTAAAAATAAGTGTGATGATTGGAAAAATAACCAAGAAAGAACCGTTAATAACAGAACTAATGCTTTATAACCTTGTTAGAAATAATGAATTTGATAGCAGTAAAGCGAAAATGGAACTGGGCTATAAAACAAGACCATTTGAGGAAACAATTTATGATGAAGTAGAGTGGCTAAGAAGAGAAAAGAGAATAAAATAATAGAAATGAGGAAGAGTTATGAAGAAGAAAAAAATTATTCCAGTAGTAGCTATTATGTTGTTATTGGTTATAGTGATTGTTGTGAATAAATTAAATCAAGGTGAATCTACACATTATTCTATTCAGAATAGTACACAAGTTACCAGGTCAGTAGAGCAGTATGAAGAGAAGATTTCAATAGCTGTTCAACAGATTATGATTGGTACAAAATGCAATAATTATGAAACAGCTTTAGAGACTTTAAAAGAGATAAAAGATGCTGGATATGATGCAATCGAAATCAATGATTTCATGATACATAAAGCAGGTTTGACCGTAAAATTGATGACTAAGTTCGGAGGAATGCCTGTAGGAAATGGAGGAAAGCTTGATTGGCCATCACTTATTGAAGAAAGTGGTCTGGCTGTAATCAGTTTACATAGCTATTTGAATAGTATTGAGGATAATCCTGAAGAAGTGGCAAATGAAGCTAAATGCTTTGGAACAGATGTGGTTGTTATTACAGGCATGTATAATTTTGATTATTCAGATGAAACACAAGTACGAGAATTAGCAAACCGTTTGAACGTAGCTGGCGAAGAATTATCAAAATATGGAGTAAAATTGTTGTATCATAATCATAATGTTGAAATGCAGAAAGTAAACGAAAAGCAAACTGCATATGAAATAATTGTAGAAGAAACAGATCCTGCCTATGTTAATTTTGAGTTTGATAGCTATTGGATGACCGATGCAGGGGTGAATGTTCCAGAATTAATGGAAAAGATGGGAAATCGAATAAAGTTATGGCACATTAATGATCGAGGATGTAAGAAAACAGGCCCATATTATACCCCGATTTTGAAAGAAGATGCTACAGAGTTGGGGTATGGAAATATGGATTTAGAAACATTAACGGAGATTGCAATAGAAAATGGAGTAGAAGGAGTTATATTGGAAACACATCAAAATTGGATCAATGATGACCCTATCGAAAGTATAAAGGTAAGCTCGGAATTTATGAGAAAGCACTTTCGACAGTAGTCATATTGATTAAAACGGTATTAAAGCTTTTCATGTAACTATTCAGCACCTAAAATCCCAGGTATAATGCAGGATTTCCAGCAAAGGCAAGTTTTACAGCTTCAAAGGCGTTTATCCC
>NZ_JAEDCO010000066.1 GCF_016294135.1 Methanobrevibacter ruminantium | reverse complement strand
AAACTAAATAAGGTTGTTTGTCCTTTATCCAGTTGTTCATCTTTTTTCTCTTTTTTCTTATTTTTAGATTCATCATCTGATTTCTTATTTTTTAATTTTGATTTAGGACTATTGCTTAATGAATATTCATTAGCTATTTCATCCAATTCATCATCATCAAAATCATCAAAGATGTCTATTACAGTATTGTTCTTATGGAAATCGATATCATCAATCTCTTCTTCGAAATCAGGTTCAATATTTTCCAATTCTTGAGGTGGAATCTCTCTGAATATTCCATCTTTACTGGTTTTTTTCCATTCCTCTTTCTCTTCTTCCCTCATTTCTGCCTTGATCTTTTCCATCTTGTTTATGACTGATTTTGGAATCTTTTTCTTTCTGAAGAATTTGATTTCATCATCTTCAAGTTCTAGGAAGTCTGAAATTTCCCAAGCAACCTCATCATTTTCAAACATTATCTCAAAGTATGGGAAAATGGTATAAGCCACTTGCAGTGAAACATGCATCTTTTCTTCCATTTTAGAAGCTATTTGGTCTCTTAAAGCTCTTTTACCACGGGTTCTTCCCATCATGGAAAATGCCATCGGGCTTACAACCTTGCTGAATTTACGGTAAGTGTCTCTTTTGGATACTGACACACCAACACCCATAAAGTCAGATGCATATTTCCAGTAACCGTAATATTGGCTGGAACGGGTTCTTCCAAAGTATAAATCAGCTTGAGAAATCATTTCATAAGCCTTTTTAACCTCTAAATTGCTTTCATATTCCCGTGGAATGTTTTCAGCCATATATTCCATAACCAAAGTTGGATCCTCATTGTTTTCAAACAATGAACGCTTAACATGTTCTGGATTCTTGCTTTTTAATACCCTTGTTACAGTGTCAAAAATGGTGCTTGTATTGTCCTTTTGGCTTGTTGAATCAAGTGCCTCTTCAGTGAGTTCCCCTCCATTTTCAACAAGAGCCTGCAAAGTGTTTACAGCTGAACGCAAATCTCCACTGGATCTTTTTGATAATTTCATCAAAACATCCTTATCAACATTAATTTCCTCATTCTTAAGCACTACATCACGTAAATACTTATTGATTGAAGGAGATTTGATCTTGTCCATTTTAATGACTTGGGCATTTTTCTTAATAGTGGTTAATTTATTGCTGTAAAAATCATTAGCCATCATTACTATAGGCTGTTTACTTTCCTTAATGATTTTATTTAAAGCTTTAGTACCACCTCTATCATTGGTTCCATGAATACCATCCACTTCGTCCATTATGATTAATTTACGGTTATTTCCGAACAATGAATAGGTATTTGCTGATTCCCCAATGGTTGTCATCAATAAATCATGTGAACGTTTGTCACTTGCATTGAGTTCAATATATTCGGAGAATTCATCTGCAATGATATGGGCTATTGTGGTTTTACCAGTTCCTGCTGGCCCTATAAGCAATAAAGGTGGTTGTGGTTCTCCATTTTTCCACTTTTCAACCCATTTCTGGATAATTGCCTTTTGCTTTACATTACCGACTACATCATCAAAAGTCTTTGGCCGGTATTTATCTGTCCATAACATAATTGTTACCTGAAATTAAAATATAATTCATAAAAATTACTGTCAATATAAAAATTCTTACAGTATTCAAATTATTTTTCTATAAGAATTTAGCCAATAAAGCCTCTAATTGGATTCTTGGATTAGCTCCTTCCCTAATTCTGAAATCAGTTTCAGCTATTGCACCAATTAGATTCATATAGATATCCCCATCCATTTGACCATTCATCACTCTGGAAGAGACATCCTGGTAAATCTGATTAACCATATCTTCTCCACTTGTACCCTGCATGATCATGACTTCCCTTAGGAGATCACGGGATTTCATAAAGTCGCCCATTAACGCTGCATTAACCATTTTCTTAATTTCCTGTGGTTTTGCCTTGGAAACAACTTCAAATACATGATCTTCAGTAATTGAACCGGTAGATGCTGCAGATTGCAACATATTGACAGATTTACGCATATCTCCTTCTGCAAAATTGACTATTGTAGTTATTGCCTCATCCTCATATTGGCAACCTTCAGCTTCTGCAATGTATTTTAATCTATCAGCTATTTCTTCTGCTTTGATTGGTGTGAATCTGAATATAGCGCATCTGGATTGGATAGGATCAATTATTTTGGAAGAGTAGTTACAGGAAAGTATAAATGATGCAGTTTTGGTATACATTTCCATTTCACGTCTTAAAGCATGCTGTGCATCTTTAGTCATGTTGTCCACTTCATCAAGGAATATAATCCTGAATGGAGCTCCAACAGGTTTTAAACGACAGAAATTCTTAATATTTGTCCTTACAGTTTCTATACCTCTTGCATCAGATGCATTCAATTCAAGGAAGTTTTGTCTCCAGTACTCACCTAAAATTGATTTGACAAGTGCAAGAGCAGATGTTGTTTTCCCTACCCCTGCAGGACCTGTAAACATTAAATTTGGCATGCTTCCTTCTTCAACATACTGCTTTAATCTGCTTACAATATGCTTTTGTCCAACAACATCATCTAAAGTTTGCGGTCTGTATTTTTCTACCCAAGGTCCTAACATATTATCACTTTATAATCATTAATTTCATTTATTTTTTAAATTAAACCGTTTTAAATCATTTTTAAGATTTAAAATTTTCATTTGGAAAATACTTAAAATATATTTTTTTATACTATATATAATATGATTTTCATATTTTTTAAAACTTATTATTTTTATAGTTCATCATTAAATTTTTATGGAATCTAATAGTGAAATTAATGTTTTCTCATAAAAAAATAGTTAAAAAAAATAGAAAAAATAATTAAATAATAAAATAATTTAATAAAAAAAGAATAGAGAATAAAAATTCTCTAAAATTTTAAACATTTTATTCTAAATATCGACAGATTCAGGCAATTCTTGAGTGATTGAATACTCTAAAGTTGCTAAAGTGAATAGTTTAAGCATCATTTTAGGGGATAAATCTGCAGTGCCCATTCCACTAATTCCTACATAATTAGGAACGGTATCCTTTTGATCCATCCAACTATGTACTCTTTGAGCCATGCTTAAGTAATCTGCCTTGTCAATGGATTGGCTTAAGTCTTCATCAGAAGGATTGGAAGCCTTTTTTACATCCTTGATTTCAATTGAAGAACCCTTATTCTTGTCAATATTCAAAAGATATTCAGAGAAGATATAAATGCATTGACCTTCATCATACTCATTTCCATCATATTCTATAGTGGAGAAAGCATAGTTCTTTTGTGAAACCAATTGAGCAAGATTAGGAACATCTTCCATTTCTATTTCATTTAAGGAAGAGTCAGACAGATTTTCACTATTGCTCTCATTCAAATCATTTGTATCATTGTCATCCAAATCATTACCTTCTGTGTCATTTAAATTATCATCTGAATCAGTGGACATACCTGGAATAATGCTATTAATTCCAGAATCATTCTTATCAGAGTCGGCTATTCTGCTTTTATCGGATTTATTCTTATCAGACTTAGCTGTTTTATTGACTTTTTCAGTAATGGTTTTAGATGTAGTGTTCTTTACACTTGAGCTGTTAACAGATTTAGAACTGTTAGTTTGATTTTTAATCTTATTAACAGTGTCATTAATGTTTTTACTGGTCTTATTGGTTTTATTATCAATCTTTTCAGTTAATGTTTTACTTTTATTAGTATCATTTTTTGTATCATTTGTTTTATTGTCATTCTGTATTTGCGCTTGAGTTGGATCATTATTTATATCATCATTAAAGAATCCATTGTCATCTGTAGGGATAATTGTACTGAAACCATCATCTCCGCCAGAACCACCATTGTAATAAGCCATTCCAGTTACAGCTCCAATAGCCAATATGATAACTAAAGCGCAGATAATAGGCACCTTATACATACTAAAGAAAGATTTCTTAGTTTTTTCCTCAATAACTTGCTTTCTAAAAGTGTTTACTGGAGTTAAAACAGTTCCGCATTCCTTACAGTATTTGGAATTGGAATCATTTGTTTTCCCACAAGTAGGGCAAATTCTTGCTGAATTCAATTGAAAGCCGCAATTTTTACAGAATTTCTCTTCATCATCATTTACTGCATGACATTTTGGACAAATCATATTTTCACCCCCGAATAGGTTAAAAATGATTGTATGAATATAATGCAATAATAACTTATGTCATTTAGCATTATAAAAAATATTCATCACTATTATATTAGTAATTACTATTTAAATATTTATATAAATTATTAACTAAAATTAGAAAAAATAAATAATAAAAAA
>NZ_JAEDCO010000065.1 GCF_016294135.1 Methanobrevibacter ruminantium | reverse complement strand
TTTACCTTGTGATAGTCTTAAACCATTATTGGAAGCATTTGAAAATATATAATTTAAAAATATATAATTTAAAAAATTTAAATAAATTAGTTATAAGAAATTATAACTAACTCTTTTTATTCTTCTTTTATTTGTTTAAGGAATTGTAAACACTTGTTTATTTTCTGATTCTTGGTCTTTCTTCTTATTGCAGAATGTTCTAAAGTCACATGCACTGCAGGTTCTATCTTCTGCTTCAGCTTTCCAAGCATCCTTGATTTTGCATCCATTCATTTCCTTTATCAATGAGGATTCTATATCATTTACTACATTATCGAATTGGTCTAAGGAATTGCCTATCAATTCCTCTTCAACATTGATTATTCTAATGGATCTGTCCATCTTAAACTTGTCTGACAAGTCTCTATGAATAGCTATTTCGGAATCTTCATTCCAATTCCTTAATCTTTCCCAATCCTCAGCAAGAATTTGATTTAATGAAATGTCAGTTTGATTATTCAATAAGTCTTCCTTTATTGCCTTTAAGTCATCGTTTGATGGAACCAATTCATTCAAGTAAAAAATAATTCCTACAATTGGCTTATCTAGGTTTTCCTGATTTTTTCTAAGCCAAGCATATGTTAAAATCTGCCATTCATGCTGTATCCAAACCTTATACTTTTCATATTCCTCTGAATCGAATAGGGTTCCTCTTTCCATTAATGATTGGATTTCCATTAATTCGTCTTTTGATGGCGCACTTGGTCTTCTCATTCCCTTATAGTCTATGATTATTTCATATTCATTCAATTCATCATCCAATAGTTTCTTAAACTCATCATTATTGTACAAGTAACTTATGATGCTGTTTGTTTGAGAAAGATTGAAATAATCATCTAAAGTCTGTTGAAATGGATTATTATTTGTTTTTTGATAAAACTTATCCACCATTTTTGAACTTAAAACATCAACAACACCATTTATTGAATAGTAATCAGACCTGCCATTTTCATAATTCATAGGTCTTAATCCTTTTATCAATACTTCTGTATCTTCAATTAAAGGGAATAGATGTGGTCCCCAGAGGTTAATTGAACGCTCTAATCTTGCGCTATAAATATTATCATTAGGCCCATAATTATTCACATATTCATATGGAGGGTTTAATCCTTTAACCTTTAATCTACCTGTTATTAAGTCTTCTATTGGCTTTATTTCCTCTTCCCAGTTCCAAGGGAACACTAATTTGTCTGCATTTGAATATTTTTTCCATTTTAAAAATGCCTCTTCCAATGCTCCATGTATGAATTCACCAAACCACAATTGTACAGGCATTGATGGTGGAAGATTTCCCTTGTTTTGATAACGATACTGTAAATTGCAAGTTAAAAATGATAATAAATCACCAGTTAAGCTATATTCCGGTATGATATACTCTCTTGATCTAGTTGATAATTTCATTTTTACACCAATCAAATAATTTTTTTAATATTTTATTTACCAATAAATTTTATTTACAAATAATATTTTTTTAATAAATATCAAATAATTTCATACAAAGTTTCATATAATTTACTTAAAAGAACGACTAATTAAATTAAAAATATATTGTCAAAACCTATAAATTCTTCATCCCTATTCCAACCTAATGCAACATTAGGTATTTTTCTTTGTTTATCATTTTGTTTATATCCATCAATGTTTGGATTTAATCCAACTAATAGCAAAACATCTTTAGCTCTGGAGAATGCAACAAAATACAATCTTGTCAAATCATCAAATGCCATGTCTTTAGAATCCCTATCCATATTGGATAATGAACTGTATTTTCTAATGCTATCCTGAATTATTGAAGATGAATCTGCATTCTTAGGGAATCTTAAGTTAGCGTCTTTAGATAGGTTCTTCTTAAACCTTGATCCAACATCAACAATGACAAGAGGGAACTCCAGTCCCTTTGCCTGATGAATGGACATGATATTAAATCTATTAGAAGGAATGACTTCAAACAGATTCTCATCTATCTGCACTCCACCACTGGCTATTGGCACAAATATATTTAGCAATGCCTCGTTAATTGATTCCTTTTCTGCTTCTGGTGAAGAGAAATCGATGTTAGCGGAATACTTATTAAAGAAGCTTGTTTGTGTAATTGTTTGAGTGATAGCCTTAAGATAAACTACACCTTCATCATCTTCCTGGAATTCCGGTATCCAGCTGACCAGCTTATATGCCAATTCCATCAGATTAGCCTTTGTAGGCCATTTGATATCATTTGATTCATCAGATGAAAACGGATGTCTGATTTGCCAATGAGTTACGAATTTCTCTAAGGAAACAGGTGAATGTGGCTCTGGATTTACATCATTCATATAGGAAATTGCTTTTCTACGCCAAGCATTCATATTCATGCTTGCAGCATTTGGCAATTTATCATTAGTCTTTTGGTATCTTGAATTAGGATCTATGCATTCCAACATCAAACCACAAAAGACAGCTACACAATCAATATTCTGCAAGTCTTGACCTCTAGGGTTAAAGACTTCAATAGGATGCCTTAATCTTCCCAATTGCTTTTTTAATGCAAAAGTAAATGTACGGTTTCCTCTGCCAGTTAACTCCTTCGGGGAATAAGTTAAAAATGCAATATCCTCAGCAGAACCATCTTCTCCAAGCTCTATGACAATCTCATCTTCCCCTTCTGCCAAGTCAAATCCTTTATCCCTATAATTGATTAAGGTTGTCTTATTGTCTGAATTGAATTTCTGATTATCTTCTTTGGTTAAAACCCTTTTAATCTTACGTTTAACTATTCCATTTCTGTTTAATTCATCGATGAATCTGGCCAAATCAGTTGCAAGAAGCTGTTCATTGTTTCTGAACATTCCTAAAATAGGAACTTGGTTTGAATCATCATCATTAAAGCTTGACACTTCAATCTTTGGCTTTTCCTTTACACGGGCAGATTGATACTCATCATCCAATTCAACAAAATCATTGCATAAGTCAATGATGTTTTCAGTGGATCTGTAATTGGTTTTAAGGTTAACTTCCTTTGCTTCAATTCCAATTCTAGCTATTCTTTCAATAAAATTAGTGAATAAGTCTACACTAGCACCTCTAAACCTATATAAAGATTGGTCATCATCACCTACAACAGTGATGTTTCCTCCATTTTGAATTGCGGATTCTGCAATTTTAAAGTAAATGCTTTCTTGCAGTAGGTTTGTATCCTGATACTCATCCACTAAAATAATCTTAATATCATTTAGGAATACATTGAGGCTATCTGAATTCAATCTTCTTAGAAATTCAGTTTCAAGCATTGCAAAATCATAGATATTTTGACGTTTAAGTATTTCTGCATATTCTAAAATTAGCTTTAAAGCCAGTTGTTTCCCTAGTTCTGTCGGTTGAATATTGCTTAAAATTTTATTGATATCCACCATATTGTAGTAAATGTGTTCCTTTATTTCAATCAATATGCTTGCCATCATTGTAAGATTCTTTACCTTAGGCTTTTGTTCTGTATTGGATTGCTTTCCTGTTATATCTGCCAAATACTCTTGCAATGAGTCATGCTTATATCGGTCATCCTTTAGAAGACATTCATTTATCATAACGGAATTTGCAACAAAATCCTCTATTAATATAGGTTGGCTTGTTCCTGCTTGACGATAAATACGCAATAATTCATCCGCTATGCTGTCTATGGTTCCGATATTGATCTGATTGAAATCTATTCTATTGATTTCCTTAATTATGGAATCATCAGTGATTTCACCGCTGAACATCTTATCCATGTAATTAGCAATAAGCTTGGATTTTATCTTGTCTCCCCAACTGAGAATACGTGATAGGAGTTCACTTGCAGCCTTTCTTGTGAAAGTGGTAGCCAATATCTCATTAGGTGAAACATCATCAACAAAAATAAACTTCAATATCTTAAGCACCATAACTGTTGTCTTGCCGGAACCTGGTCCCGCAACAATGAACAATGATTGGTCTTTAGGTGATGAAATAGTGGATTTCTGGTCTTCATTTGAAGAAATGTCCCTTTCCAATACATTTACAACGATTTCTTCAAATTCCTTATAATCTATCAAATTTTCCCCTCTTACATTTTATAAAAATAATATATCTAAGTTATATCTATACTTATATTAATTTATGAAATATTTTAATTTTTGTATTTAAGTAACTAAACATAGAGCAAATGAAAACTAATAGGAAAAGTTTTATTTAATACAAAAAGAAATATATGATAAGTTTTATTAAATTCGCTTGACAAATATATAATTAATATTTTACGCTAATATTTAAAATTAATTTATTAGTTAATTTATTAGTTAATTTAATACTTTATTATACAAATAATACTTTATTATACAAATAATACTTTATTATACAAATAATACTTTATTATACAAAT
>NZ_JAEDCO010000064.1 GCF_016294135.1 Methanobrevibacter ruminantium | reverse complement strand
GATTTGTAAAAAAATATGATTTCCTGGGTGAAATGACACTGGTGGAGGAACAGGACATAGAAACTTTAGACTATCTCTACTATTTCAACAAGCTAAATGGGAGTGAAAAGGAAATTCTGGACTCAGCACTTTCAGAAATTTATGAGCATATGGGTGAATTTTCAAGGAAATCCAAAATTGATGAATACTGCAGAAATGCAGTCATCCTGTTTAGGTGATATTATGGATATAAGGAAATATCCTCAATATCAATTATACCTGTTTACAATGCAAATGCTCATGTTAAAGGGTCAGCTGATACCTAAACATTGCAATGAATGGTGTGCCAATGCCAGCATAATCAATCGAGCATACTATAGCTCATTTCTATATTGCCAACTATGGCTTAGAGATGTTAAAAAATTTAAAGTAAAATCTCCTTGGAATTTCAAGAACAAGAAAGAGGCAATTAGTGAACATAAGCAGGTAAGAAATGCATTATACAATTTTGGGGAGAAGAATGTCAAATCAGATCTAACAAGATTAGCTCACTTGAGAAAAAAAGCGGATTATGAACCATTTAAAGATATAAGTCCAGAAGAAGTGGGCGAAGCGATTGAACATATGGAGAATATATTCAATCGTCTGAAATTTGAATAAACTATTTTTTTTAAAAAAATTTTAAAATTACGAAATGATTATAATATTCCAACTTTTTTAAAAAATTTGGTGGAAGATGAGAGAAAATAAAAGTTTTGATCCAACTTTTTTAAAAAATTTGGTGAAAAAGGAAGTTTTAAATAATTTTATCTATAAGTTGAAAATAAATTATTATATATTTTTATTTAAATTTAAGTAAAATAAAGACTGTATAAATTAAAATGATATTTATTATGAATATATGTCGTTTAATTGAGTATAAACTTAATTAAATTATATCAAAAATTAACTCCTTTTATTCCTCATCTAATTTATCCATAAAATAATTATAAATCTCTTCTTTACATGTGTGAGCTAATTTATACCTAAAATTAACAATAGGTAACTTATTACCATGATCATCATCAATAGTAGTTTCACGATGGCATATAGGATTCGCTTGGCCAATATAATAGAAGTCCTTACCTTCTCCATCACTGTGTTTAACGAAAATATGGATTTCAGTCTTTTCATCCAAAATTCTTTTAACTTCAGGACTATCTAATCTAACTCTACTCCTTGTCATCCAGCTAAAAATATCTCTAGAGATAAATTCATCCTGATATTTAGTGCTGCTTGAAATGTCCTCTTCTTTTTCATAAGTGACAAAAATAGGACAAGTGTTGTGTTTTACTCTATATCCATACATTGTAGAACTGTCATCATGAGGCCAATTCAATAATCTACATGCATCTTTTCTTGAATATTTTGCATATAAAGTCAAATTATGACCGTCTGTAAATTTATGATTGTATTCATATTTACTTAAAGCATAATCAATCAAGTCATTAACGTGACGATAAAAAATAGGATTTGATAAAAACTGTTTAAATTTATCAGAAATCTCAAATCTTTCTTCTAATCTATTAGACAAATCAAATTTAGCAAAATTATTTCCACTATCATCTATAAATGTTAAAGGAATATCTAAATTGAAAAATTCAATACCCTCATATTTCTCTTGATCTTTAGTGATGAAGAAATCCAAATTGAATATATTAAAGGAACTTTCAATGGATTTAAAATCATCTGCAATATCATAACCCTTAAGGCATTCTTCTAGTTTTCTTATAGTGAAGAACTTGTTATAAATAAGCAATTTCAAAATTAAAAGTTCATGAGGCCTTTTACCATCAGAGAATACATCTGTAATGAATTTCAAATATCTGATTTCTTCTGTGCTTAATTCATCTTTATATTCCTTTTCCACCTTTTTCAAGAAATTATGATATGTATCAAAACTATTGTGACTTAAAATTAAAGATGGATCAAGTTCTCCATTTTCATAGAAATCGCATAAATAAGGAATTCTTCCAAGCCTAAATTTAAGGTTTTCATAAGCTTCTTTAAATAAAGGAATTCTGGAAAAGTTTGTATTGTTAATAGCTTCATAGATTCTCTTTTTGGATATGCTATCAAAGCTAATGGAGGATTGTCCGGGAATAATCTTGGATCCTTCCATTAGGTATCTGCGAATATTATCCTTATCATAAGTTCTGTCCCCGGATAAAGCAATTGGAATCAGGAAATTGTTCTTGTAATTTCCAATGAAATCAATTATAACAACATATTCCTTGTTTTTAAATTTACGTAACCCTCTTCCTAATTGCTGAATGAAAATAATTGAAGATTGAGTAGGTCTAACAAGCAACACTTGATTGACTTCTGGAATGTCTACTCCTTCATTAAAAATATCTACAGTGAAAATATATTCAATTGGATCCCTTGCATCATCACTTGTCAGCCTATAAATAGCTTCTTCTCTTTCATCTTGACTATTGTCACCGCTTAAAAATACTGAATCATGGCCTCTTTGTGTAAACGCATCCGCCAATTCTCTTGCTTCTCTTTTAGTGCTGCAGAATACAAGGGCTTTGCACCTGTCTCCAGTATGGCCGTAATATTCAGACTTTTCAAGTAAGTAATTTACACGTTCATTGGATACCAAATATCTGAAATCACTTTCATCATCCAAGACTTCACCGTTTACAGTTAAATCACTTATTCCAAAGTAATGGAAAGGACATAATAAATCCTCTTTCAAAGCATCCTGAAGCCTGATGTCAAGGGGCACATTATAATCAAACAATTCATAAATGTTCTCACCATCTGTTCTATCAGGTGAAGCTGTCATTCCAAGCCAGAATTGAGGTTTAAAATAGTTCAATAGCTTTTTATAACTGAAAGCTCCCGCCTTATGAACTTCATCTATGACAATGAAATCAAATTCATCTTGATCAAATTTTGTATAGACATCATCCTTAGACATGGTTTGTACAGTTGAGAACAAATAATCCTTTTCATATTCCTTTGAATTACCTGAAAGAAGGCCAAATTTATCATCTTCACCATTGAAAACTCTTTTAAATGATTTTATGGCCTGATTTAAAATCTGTTCCCTGTGAACTATGAATAAGAATTTCCTTGGGGCAAAATCCTTTACAGCAAATGCTGCTGCATAAGTCTTTCCAGTACCAGTAGCTGATACAAGAAGAGCCCTGTCTTGCCCATTTAAAACTAGAGTTCTAAGTTCTTTCAAAAAGTCTCTCTGCATGGAATTTGGTGCTAACTCTTCTTCTGTCTCTTCTTTGATTTCCTTATAATCTCTATTGAAATCTCTAAAGTTCTTTTTATAATTATAAATATTTTCATATTCCACTATGATATCATCTATATTTGAAGATTTTTTCCATAGATCATCAAATTCTTCAATTAAACTTTTTAAAATTTCTCCATCGTAGAGGGAAGAAAATCCAATGTTCCATTCCTTATTGATTGTTAAAGCATTTAAAGTAAGGTTAGAACTACCTACAATGGCCTTATAAATATCATTATTCTTAAAAATATATCCTTTAGTATGAAAACCATCAGTCTCATCCGTTTCATACAATTTTATTTCAAGATTTGATAAATCATTGAGCTTTCTTAAAGCTTCAGGCTCTGTAAAAAATAAATAGTCAGTAGTGATAATTTTTCCTTTAACTCCTTTTTTCTCAAGCTCCTTTAGATCTTGTAAAAGTGGAGTAAGGCCTCCCATGGTGATAAATGCAACACTAATATAGAACTCTTCACAGTTGTTTAATTCATCTTTAATTGAATTCAAGACCTTATGGCCCTTACTGTTAACCAATAGTCTTGGCCTATATTCTGAAGAGGACTCATAATCTCCATTGATAAAAGCAGTCTCTGCCCCTTCCAAGATGATTTTATCTATATCTTTGTTCATTTGCACACCAAAAAATTAGAAAGTTAATGATTCTTTAATGTAATTTACGGCCTTAATGTCAGCTTGAATCCATTCCACTGAATCAAGCTCATCTAAAGATAGCCATCTAGCTTCCATGTGTTCCAATAGCTCAATATCGCTTTCTAAAACACATTCAAAGCAAGACATGTAAAGGTAAAAATTAGGGTATTGCCATTCTAGATCTAAGGCAAATTTTTCAACTAGGATATCAGCATTTAATTCTTCCTTTATTTCACGAACTAAAGCTTCTTCCTTGGTCTCACCCTCTTCTATCTTGCCGCCAGGAAATTCCCAAAGACCTTCAAATTCTCCGTATCCTCTTTGGGTAGCTAATATTTTATTGTCTTTTTTTATAATAGCGGCAACTACATAAAGCTCTTTCATTAAATAACCTCAATTACATTATAAAATATAATATAAAATTAATTGAATATAAAATTTTGTAAAAAAAGATTGTAAAAAAAATAAAAAAAGAGAATAAGAATTAACTTATTCTAAAGAATTATTCACTTGATAAGCAGGACTATCTTCAGTTGCTGGAAGCTCTTCACTTCC
>NZ_JAEDCO010000063.1 GCF_016294135.1 Methanobrevibacter ruminantium | reverse complement strand
GGGGTTATGGTGTAACCTGGCATCATCTGGGACTCCAGTTGTCTTTGAAGAAATACGCGTAGTCTGATAATCAGTATACATTGGTTATGTGATGACCAATTGGAGTACTGAGGCAAGAGAAATCCTAGGATCGGGGTTCAAATCCCTGTGACCCCATTTTTACTTAACTTTTTACTATTTTTATTTAGATTTTTTCAATTTTTTCATTCATATTTTATAGTATATTTTAGGTAAATTTTTCATTATTTCCATTATTTTTTTATTCTTTCTTATTTTTTTAGCCTATTTTAGGTTAAGTTTATTTACTATTCTTTAAAGAATATTTAATAGATTCTAAATTTATTTTTTTAAGTGATATTATGGAAAAAATCAATAATGTTTATTGTATTGAAGGTGTAATGGCTGATTCCAATTCATATTTGATTGACAACACTAATTCAGATACTGAATATGATTACATTTTAGTGGATGCTGGAACTGGTCAGAGCAATTCAAACTTATTTTCAAAAATCAAAGAGATAGGCATTGAGCCAGAGGATATAGACTTGATTGTAAACACTCATTGTCACTATGATCATGTTGGCGGAAATGACTTTTTCCCAAATGCAAAAATAGCTATCCATAAGATTGATGCTATTGCTCTTAGGGATCCAGAAAGTGAATTGACAGTTTCATCATTATTCGGTTCAATTGTCAGAAGGCATGATGTTGATATCGAACTTGAAGAAGGAGATAAAATAGCTAATTTTGAAGTCATTAATACCCCTGGGCATACCAAAGGGGGAATATCATTATATGATGGTGAGATTCTCATTAGTGGCGATACCATTTTTTCAAATGGTGGAGTAGGCCGTATGGATATTGGTGGGGATCCAAATGACATGAGGGAGTCCTTGCTTCGTTTGAAGGAGTTGGATGCTGAATATTTGCTTCCAGGGCATGGTCCTTGGGTGAAAAATGCCAATCAGCATGTTGAAATGTCTTGCATGATGATGGGGATAAGATAATGATTATGTTATTCCTTTTTTATTGAAAAAATAGTTAGTTTTAATAGTTGTGAATTAAATTTTCATTCATAAAAAAATTTGGGATTATGGATTTAAAATCTGAATAATCCTCCAGTGCCCATAAATTTCTTTTCAGCTTTTTCAAAGGCATTTCTTTTAACAAGAATTGAAATCTTGTCACCGTTGCTTAATATGTCATCAGGTTGAGGAATTTCCAATTCGTGATTGCCTTTGTTTTTAGAGATGATAATGTAATCCTTGGTTGGAGAGAATTCCGAAACTTTCTTTCCAAATACCTTAGGGTTTTGAATGGTCATATCCAAAATCTCTGCATTACCTGCACCAAATGCCATTAAGTCTGCTACATTTGGCCTTGTAATTACTTTTTCGAGGAATCCGGCTGCAGTTCTTTCAGGACTGATTACCTTATCAATTCCAACTTTCTTAAATGCCTCTTCGTGGTCAGGGTTACTTACTCTAGCAATGATTTTGCCATCAGTGTATTCCTTAACAAGAATACAGGACAATAGGTTTGATTCATCATTACCAGTAGTTGCTACAAAAACATCTGCCTCTTCAATATTCGCTTCTTCCAATGTTTTTGTATCGGTTCCATTACCGCAAATGACCATTGCATCCAATTCCTCTGAAGCTTGATCACATAAGTCATCATTGCTTTCAATAATTGTTACATCATAACCATGAATGATTAAACGGTCTGCAAGGGAAAGCCCTACACGACCTCCTCCCATAATCACAATATACATAACAAACACCTAAAAACTTTTTTTCAATGAATAAAAATTACAATAATTTTCTTAAAAATCACTAATATTTATAATCATTAATTTTGTGGTAATTTTCAAAAATTTTTATGAAAATTAACATATTGTTTTAATATCTCAATTTATATTTATAAATCTTTCGTAATGTTAGTTTTTATCTATTAAAACAATAATAAAAGGAGTGTTTTTAAGGTGGCTTTTAAAGGGTAAGGGAATGGTGATTTTTTATTCACCAGAACCATTTTTCTTAATGTTTTTAAATCTTCTTGCTGGGTTTATTAATCCCGCGATTGTTCTAAATACCACTAGAACTGGTATGATTTCCAATCTTCCAATCCACATTAGGAAAATCAAGGTTAATTTTAAAGGGGTTGGTAATCCACCAAAGACTATGCCTGTACTTAAACCGTTATTGCTTTGTATGGAAATAACGTCAAATAATGCTGTAAATGGGTCATATCCATAGAGGGTCATAATGATCCATCCGCATACAAGGAATATCAGGAATGTCACGATATATGCTGATGCCTCTTTAATCTCCCTTTCATTTATTTTCTTTCCACTAATTTTTGTGCTTACAACCCTTCCTTCTGGTGAAACCAGGTTAGTTACGGTTAAGTTCATTCCTTTAATCACAGTAATGACCCTAATAAGCTTTAAACCCCCTCCAGTGGATCCTGAAGAACCCCCGATGAGCATTAAAACCATTAAAACAATAAGGGAAGCACTGCCCCATCTTGCAAGTTCATATGGGGGAACTACATCTGCACCGGTAGTTGTAATTGCAGAAACGATGGTGAACAATTCTTCTATAGGGGCCATTTTATTTGTTATTAAAATAAATGCACTTGCAATGACAATCAAGCAAATAAGCAATTGGAACTGAACATCCTTCAAAACAGATTTTCCTCTTGTTTTGACAATCTTATAATGGATGGAAAAGCTTGTTGCACCTAGAATCATTAAAGCCATAGTGATAATGTAAACCAAGCTGTTTTGATAGAATCCAACATTCGCATTTTTGATTGACATTCCTCCAGTGGAAATGCTGGTAAATGTAAGGTTTACTGCATCAAATATTGGAAGGCCAGCTAAAATAAAAAGAATTATTCCTGCAGCGGTATAGATTAGATAAATTTCTAAAGCCTTTCTTAAGGTATTTGCAATGTTTGGCTTGATTTTTTCCTCTCTTGCTTCTGATTTGTATAATCTTGATGCTGCAGTACCTGATCTGATTAGAATTCCGATAAATATAATTACGATTCCCAATCCACCTATCCATTGTTCCAAACTTCTCAAGAATAAGATAGATTTAGGCAAGATTTCAACGTTTACAAAAAAAGTCATTCCACTACCTGTCCATGCAGACATGTTTTCAAAAAGTGCATCAACAAAATGGATATCTAATGAAAGAGCCATGATTGAAGCTCCAATCAATGAAGCCCATAGCCATGCAAAGGATGATATCAACATTCCATGCTTTAGTCTAAGCTTGTTGTAATTTGAGAATTTTTTAGTGAAAGCAGTTCCCAAAAAGAATGAGATAAAGCAAGGAATTAAAAAAGCGCTAACTTTAATGTACTCTCCGTAGATTAATGCAACTAGTATGGGGGCTAATAAAACAACACCTAATCCTTGCATAATGTATCCTAAATAATGGAGTACAACCAACAAATCCGCTTTAGTGATATATTTCCTTTTCATACAAATATGGATTATACTTTTGCATATTTAAATATTATTATAGTTTAGTTTTTATATATGCAAACTATACAGGGTTAGGGTGCTGATTTTTTTTATTTTGTTTTTATACTAACAAACTATACCAAGTTAAATATATAATTTTAAATAAAAGATTTGTTAAATATTTTATTGTTGAGATTATTTTTATCATTTAATCTACAAATTTTTCAAAATGATTTTCTATAATTAAAGTAGCAGTAGTTGATAAAATGAAAAACAAGAAAGTCTTGATATTCTTATTATTCGGTTTGGCAATAATGGGTGTTATGCTGTACTTCATTGGTATAGATGAAGTCATTGAAGCACTTAAACTATCGAATTTATGGCTTGTTTTATTAGCTATTGCTATACAGATCTTTACTTATTTTTTATACACATGGAGATGGAACATCATCAACAAGACAGCTAATATGAATCTGGGAATAAAAAAATCACTTCCTATGGTTTTAGTTAGCTTGGCTGTAAACAACATCACTCCAAGTGGTCGTGGTGGTGGAGAACCTGTAAGGGCTTATCTTTTGGCAAAAGAGGGTCATTTTAAATTTGAAGATGCTTTTGCTACCGTTATTGCAGATAGGGCATTAGATACATTTCCATTTGTTTTACTTGCTATATTAACAATCATTGGAATAATCTTTACTTTTTCATTGGATATTAAATTGATTGCTTTCCTGGTGATTATGGTCACTCTAATCACAGTAGGGGTTATTTTATTGCTTTATGTATGTATCAATGAAGCTTTTGGTGTAAAACTCACTTCATGGATTATTAAAATCGTTAGCAGGTTCTATAAGAAATTCAATGAAAGCAATGAAAAAAGAATTATTGAGGCAGTTAAAACTTTCCAAGCTAGAATGAATGCATTGCTTAGAGATAAATCCATCTTATATTATGCACTCCCATTGTCCTTTGTGATTTGGATTTTTGAAATCCTAAGGGTGTATGTGGTGTTTTTAGCATTTGGTGCTAAAGTCAGTCCAATAATCATTGGTGAAGTGTTTATTTTAGCATCATTTGTAGGTATGGTGCCACTCCTTCCTGGTGGTCTAGGTGCTGTAGATGGTATAATGATCCTATTCTATGCTAATGCAGGAATTACTGCATCATTAAGTGCTGCAGCGACTGTTGTAGAAAGATTGATTTCATTTTGGATGACTACATTCATAGGATTGATATTCCTTACAATGTTTGGAACAAGTGTTTTAGATAAGGCATTTGCACTTGCTGGATCTCGAAACGAGGATAAGGAAGATACGAAATCCATTGAAGAA
>NZ_JAEDCO010000062.1 GCF_016294135.1 Methanobrevibacter ruminantium | reverse complement strand
ATTATTATTATTATTATTATTATTATTATTATTATTATTATTATTATTATTATTTTTCTAACGATTTTAATTAATCTTATCAATTGGTGTCAATATGGATGAAAGAATTATAGATGTGGATGGAAATGAAATTATAATCTCTGTAGATGGTATTGATGATATTGAAATTGCAGATATAATCATTGAAGATGCAGAAGAGCTTGAAGGAGACCTTATAATCACTGCAAAATATCTGAATGTGGAATTTGGAGAGGTTTATCCTGCAGAGATTGTTATTGAAGACGGTCTCTTTAAAGAGGTCATTCCAATCATCACTGACGATGATGATGAACTTGACTTGGATTATGAGGGTATTTTAATACCTGGATTAATAGATTCCCATATTCATATTGAAAGTTCAAAGTTATCCCCTTCCAATTTTGCTAAAGCGGTATTGCCTTATGGAACCACTTCTGTAGTGGCGGATCCTCATGAAATTGCAAATGTTTTGGGCCTTGAAGGCATTGACTGGATGGTGGAGGATGGAAAGAAAGTGCCATTTGATTTTTATTATGCTGTTCCATCATGTGTTCCCGCTACAAGTTTTGAAAGCTCTGGAGCATCACTTACAAGTTCAGATATTGAAGAATTGCTGAAACGTGATGAAATGGTTGCTCTCGGGGAAATGATGGATGTCCCAGGAGTTATAGCAGAAGATGAAGAGGCTTTAAGAAAAATAGAAGCCGCTCATAAATTAGGAAAGCCAATTGATGGTCACTCTCCATTATTGTCTGGTGAAGATTTGGAAAAATACATATCATACGGCATTACTACTGACCATGAATGCACCAGCTTTAAAGAAGCTATTGAAAAGGCAAGGTTAGGTATGGAAATCATGGTTCGGGAAGGATCTTCTGCAAAGAATATGGATGCTCTATTGGATTATGATGATAGGTTGAATTACCTGATTGAAGAGGAAATGGCAGGGAGAGTTCTTGCAGAAACCATTGATGATGCTATGGCTATTCCACCATTTGGGCTTTTAGTGTGTGATGGCATTGATGCAGAAGACCTGTCTAAAGGGCATTTGGATAATGTGATAAAAAAAGCAATTTCATTAAAGATCAATCCTAAGGAAGCCATCAAAATGGCTACATTCAATCCTGCAGAGCATTATGGCTTAAACTGTGGTGCAATTGAAGAAGGCAGAATTGCAAATTTCGCATTGGTTGATGACTTACGAAACTTGAATGTAAGTAAAGTTTGGGTTCATGGGGAGCTTGTAGTTGATGATGGCGAAGCCCTATTCGAAACAGAAGCTATTGAATCTAAGCCTAGCATTGTATTGGATGAAGTGAAAGCTGAGGATTTTGATGCTAAAGTGGAAATGAGATGGACCAATTCATTGATGGATGAGACAACCAATGTCTTTGCAATCAATGCTTTTGACAATACCTTGATTACAGAAAAATCTGAAGAAACATTGCTTGTTTTAGATAGTGTAATCCAACCGGATTTAAAAAAGGATGTTGTGAAGATTGCTGTTGTGAACAGGTATGGTGGAAATAATATAACTAATGGTTTCATTAAAGGATTCAATCTTAAAAAAGGAGCATTCGGAGCATCAGTATCACATGATTCTCATAATATTTTAGTTATAGGAACCAATAGTGAGGATATGGCTAAAGTGGTTAATATTATCAGAGAACATCAAGGGGGACTTGTTGCTTACTCATCTGAAGATGATATTTGTGAAGTTTTAGAGCTTCCAATAGCAGGGTTAATGTCCAATATGGATATTGATTATGTTGCAGATAAAAATAGAAAGATGCGTGCAGCAATAAATGAATTAGGATGTGATTTAACATCCCCATTTACAACATTGTCATTTATGGCATTGATTACAATTCCTCATTTTAAAATAAGTAATCAGGGATTGTTTGATGCAGATAAGCTTGAATTCATTGATTTAATACATAATTTTTAAATAAATAATTTTAATTAAAATTTAATTTATTCTTTTTAATTATTCTTTATTTTCTTTTTTTTAAATTTCAAATCCTTGATTTATCAAATCTTCCTTTAATATTTGAATGGATTCCTTTTCCTTTTCATTTCCCACTCTTTTAATGACTCTTTCGGATTCCAAAAATCTTTCAAGGAAATATTTTTGTGTATTTTCATCAACGATGTTTATTCTGGAATAATTTACCAATGCTTCAATTAATGCATGTATTGCCCTATTCATTGGTTTAACGCATTTATTTTTAATATTAAGCTCAACCACTTCTGATTTGATGAAATTGACATCGCTTGATTTGATATCATCTTCTCTCAAACCTGTTTTCAAGCTTTTAACTTCACACATGAAATAAGCATCAGCATCAGTTAAATATGCCAATTCACCATTGTTCTTGGTTTTATTAGAGATTCTAGTTAGATATTTTTCAGGAATTGTATTTGTTGTTGAGAGAGTAAACATTAATGGATCATTTGTGATATTTACAATAAATTCCCCTTTGTCTTTAATGTTTTTAATGGTGTTTCCACCTTCAAAAATTCTTAAAAAAACTTCATTGTCTTCCAAGACCCTTAGCCCAAAAGGCGCTGCATTTGAGTTTCCATCCTTATCTATTGTGGTGATGATAACTTCATATTGCTGGTCTTTATACATACCTATTTTAGTTAAATCAGTTTCCATTCTTTACCTCTATTCTAACTATTAAACCCTAAATTCCAAATATTAAAGTCTGTTTATATTTATTTTATAATTTCTCATATAAACTTTTTATAGTATAAATAATAAATTTATATATATAATATATTAACTAAATAAAATAATAAATCATAATTAATAAGCATAATTAATAAACATTAATTAATTTAGCATTATTAATTAAGTATAATTAATTTACTCATATTTAAAAGTAAATTTTCAAGTAATTTTAAAAATTATTTTTCAACAAAATAGAGGGATTAAATGAAATATCAGATGTATTATGAAATGATGGAACAACCAGAAGCTTTAAGAAGGACTTTTGCTTCTGAATTGGATAATATGGCTAATATTTCTAAATTAGCCGAATCTGTTGATACTATCTATTTAATTGGTTGTGGAAGTTCCATATCCACTTGTTATTCTATTAGAGATGCATTGGCATCTGTATCTGATTTAAGAATTGAAGTTTTCACAGGTTATGAATTTGTTTATAACAAAAAATTGACTGATGGTGAAAATTCATTATTCATAGCCACTTCCCAGTCCGGTGAGACTGCAGATACTTTAGCTGCTTTAAGGAGGGCTAATGAATTTAATATTGATACTGTTTCCATTTCCAATGAACCTGAAAGTTCAATGATTAAGGAAGCAAAATATCCTGTCATTACATTAGGAAATACTGAAACAGCCATTCTCGGTACTAAAACTTATATTACCCAATTAGCATGTCTTTATCAAATCTTATTTGCTGCTTCTGGCTATGAAAAGGCTGATGAGATTTTGGATCAATTGGCAGCTATGCCTGATTTGATTGAAAATCTATTGGAAAGCACAGAAGAAAAGAATAAGAAACTTGCTGAAGAGCTTAAGGATGAAGACGGTTTCTATTGCTTAGGAAGTGGAGTTAACTTTGGTCTTGCATATAAATTAGCTATGACCATGTTGATGGAAGGTGCTATCAAGCATGCTTGCCCTCTTTACTCTGCAGAATTCAGACATGGTTTGATTGAAAGGGCTGAAAAGGATGTTCCTTTAATATTCTTGAATGCTGATTTGGAAAGTGATGAATTAACTAAAATAGCTATCAATTTCTCAAAAAACAAATTGGAAGCTAAAACAATTATTTATAATCTAAAGGATTATGCAGACATTAATCCATTGCTTGCACCATTTGTACTTGTAATACCTTTAGAATGGTTTGTTTACTATTTGGCACACTTCAATGGTGAAGACCCTGGAAGTACAAGACATATTGGTAAAGTAAGATATGAATAATTCTTTAATTTTTGATAAATGATTGATTCATTTATCTTTTTTTTCATTTTAAGAATCTCCAATTTAATTTTTAATTTTAATTATTAATTTTTAAATTTAATCTTTAATTTTTTATTTCATTATTTAGGATTATTTTTGAGAATGATTTTTTAAAATTATTCTTGAAGTATTATTTATTTTTTAAAAAAACTTATAACGTGATTTTTATGGATTTTTTTTATAGTGAATGGTGGCCCAAGAAAGAAATTTAATACTGCTCAATTATTGGAAAAAGCAAGTCAAGGCATTGTTGATGAATTAAAGAAGAACCATGATGAAGAAGAAATTAACATTCATAATGTTCATCTTTATGACTTGGATTTCAAAGGATGCAAATCCTGTTTCCATTGTAAGAAAATCGGTGGAAAGTATTATGCCCATGCCCTATCAAAGACGATTTAAGAGATTTGCTTCCTAAAATGAAGAATTCCGATGGAATCATATTTGGAAGCCCTATTTACTTTGGTGAGATAACTGGAGAACTCAGATCATTTTTTGAAAGGTTTTTATTTTCCTCATTTGTTTATGGGGGAGAGTCCAATGCTCCTAAAAGAATGCCTATTGGAATGATTTACACTATGAATGTCACTGAAGAGATATGCACTCCTCTTTATAGCAGCATATTTGAAATTTTAGAAGGAAATCTTGAAAATGTTTACTCAAAACCACATTCCTTAAAGGTTTATGACACTTATCAATTTACAGATTATTCCAAGTATGAAAATTATGCATTTGATCCTGAATTGAAAGCTAAAAGGAAAGAGGAACACTTCCACATTGACTTAAAAGACGCTTATGATTTAGGTGTAAAAATAGCCCAAGACAGTTTGAAAATTTAATTTTCAACTTATTCTTTTTTCTTCCTTCTTTTTTCTTTTTTTCTTTTTTTTTAAAATCTAATGACTCATTTTAAAGATCTATTTGCAAAACAGTTTAAACTTTTTAGATAGTTAAAATATTAAAATTCTTAGAAATTTAATTGTTTAATAGTTAAAAATAGCAAAAATAGTTTAAAAATTGTAGAAATTAGTTTAAAATAG
>NZ_JAEDCO010000061.1 GCF_016294135.1 Methanobrevibacter ruminantium | reverse complement strand
AAAGGTTCATTGAGCTTACAAGGCAGTTGGACAATGAATACTTTTTCAAGCTTGGAGATGTAGTTGAAAGATACTTAGACTACAATGCATTGACAGATCCCCATATTGTAATTCTTGCATTGAATTGGGGAAAGCCGATTGCCTGCGCCAGTTTCAGATTAATTGACAAGGACACAATTGAAATCAGAAGGGTCTATGTCAAAAAGAGATACAGAAGAAAAGGAATTGCATATAAGCTTATAAAGCAGCTTGAAAAACTGGCTATGGAAGAGAATTTCAAGTATGCTGTTATAGAAACAGGCAAGGAAAATGAGGCAGCAATCAATCTATATAGGAAACTGGATTATGAACTAGTTGATAATTTCGGCATCTTTGAAGGAGACGATTTGTGCATTTGCATGAAAAAACAGTTTAAGTCCCTGATTTTCTAACCAAGCTATTACTCGCTTCGCTCGTAAAACCTTGACCAAAACTCTTTCTAATAATATTGAATTATAATCTTTTTTTATTTTTTTTATAATTAAGAATTTTTTTATATTAAAAAAATCAAATATCTTCATATGAAATCAAGCCAAATCAAAGTCTCTGAAATTGGTGAGAAAGGCCTTATTGAAAGAATAATAGAAAAATCCAAAACATGTTCCTCTTGCGAATTTGGTATCGACAATGACCTTTCCAATTTTGCAACATCAATTGGAGACGATTCTGCACTTACAAACATCAATCTGGATGATAATAGCTATTTAGTCACTTCAACTGACATGCTGATTCAATCCAGCCATTTCCCAAAAGGCATGACTTATTTTCAAATGGGATACAAGTCAGTTGTAGTCAATGTCAGCGACCTTTCCAGCATGGGTGCAGAGAATATCGGATTTTTATTGAACATAGCCATTCCAAAATACATGCTTCTTGATGACTTTGATGATTTGATATGTGGAGTCATAAGGGCTTGTGACAATTACAATATTCCCCTCATAGGCGGCGACACCAACGAGGCAAGTGAGATAATAATTTCAGGAACGGCCATTGGCCAGGTTGACAAGGACAAGGCCTTGATGAAATATGGATTTAAAAAGGGTGACCTGGTTTGCATAAGTGATGAATTGGGATACGCTGCGCTTGGATTTGAATTATTGGCTCTTAAGGAAAAAGATCAGATTCTATATCAGGAAAAGATAGAAAAAATAAAGGAAATTGATTCAACAATCATAGATTTGGCTTTATTAAAGGCATTAATGCCAGAAGCCAAATATGATGAAGGCCATATTTTAAGAGACTGCAATACATCAAATAATAGAGTTTCTGCAACAGACATTACAGATGGCCTTGCAAGCGAATTTTATGAAATATTGAATTCAAATAAGAAGTATTCCAATCTTAATGACAACAGTTCATCCAATTCCTATTCCAAAGGAATAAGAATCTATGAGGATAAGCTTCCTGTAGAGGATGAATTCAAGGAAATAGCTAATATTCTGGGTTTGAATTACCTTGACTTATTCCTCCATATAGGAGAGGATTTTGCATTCTTGTTCACAATAAACAATGAACTAAAGGATCAATTGTCAAGAGAAATGAATTTTTATGTTATAGGTGAAATCACTGACAATAATACAGTTGAAATAGTACTCTCAAATGGTCAAATTGAAAAAATAAGCTCAAGAGGTTATCAACATCTCAAATAAGCAACAATGAACTCATTTTTTTTCAGGTGTTTTTATGATGAGGGAATCCAGCTTTTACACTAAACTATATGAAGATGATTCATCAGCTCTAAAATCAGTTCAATGCAATCTATGCGGAAGGATGTGCAGAATAGCCGATGGTAGTTCAGGATTCTGCAATACACAAAAAAACATCGATGGTAAATTATATTCAATTAACTATCAAAGGATTGCTTCATGCCATACCGATCCTATTGAAAAGAAGCCCTTGTATCACTTCTTGCCCGGCTCTTCAACATACTCAATAGGTGGTTTTGGCTGTAATTTCTCATGTTTGAACTGTCAGAACTATATGCTATCAATGAATTCTTATAATGAATTCAACTCAACTAAAATACTGCCAGAAACCATTGTTAAAAATGCTATTAATGACAATTGCCTATCGATTTCTTGGACCTATAATGAACCTACGCTATACTTTGACTTCGCCCGTGAAACTTCTTTGATTTCACATAGGGAAAATCTTAAAAATGTATATGTTTCAAATGGCTATATGAGTGAGGAATCATTGGATGAAACTCTAAAGTTCATTGATGCATTCAACATTGACTTGAAGTTCTTTGATGACAGGCTCTATAGGGAAATCTGTGGAGGAAAATTGGACATTGTTCTTGATAATCTAAAGGCCATTTATCAAAGCAAGTCTCATTTGGAAATAACAACCCTCCTGATTAATGACTTGAATACAGATGAAGACCACATAAGATCAATCTGCAATTTCGTATTGGAGGAATTGGGGAAAGAGGTTCCCATTCACTTTTCAAGGTTTTTCCCAATGCATAAGATGAGCGATGAAAACCCAACAAAAACAGATTACCTTTTAAGGGCTAAGGAAATAGCTATAGATATGGGTATTGAATATGTTTATTTGGGAAACATGCCTGCTGACAACAATAGCTATTGCCCTAATTGCGGTGAGCTTTTGATTGCAAGGGAAAGATATTGCAACAGCGATAAAAATAGAATAAAGGATGGCCATTGCATTAACTGTGGCCATAAGATTAATTTAATCCTTGAATAGTTTTTTTTAATTATTTTTTGCTTCTAATCAATTCAATGATTTTTTTGGACGCGTTTCCATCATCAAATGGATTGAACTTTTCATTCCATTTCCTATATTTTTCACCGAATTCTATCTTATAATTCTCTTCAGTGTAATTTTTTATGAAATCAATCATTTCTTCATTTGTTTCGCATATTGGCCCAGGAACTTCTTCAACCATATCAAAATAAAAGTCTCTTAAATTGTTTTTATAGTTTTCCAAGTCATAGGTGAAGAACAGCATAGGCCTTTTTAAAATGGAATAGTCAAACATCACTGATGAGTAATCTGTTATCATCATATCTGAAATCAAGTATAGTTCCTGAATATCCCAATTAGCATCGCATTCAATTACAAAATCATTGTATTTACTCCAATCGATGTTTTCTTTCACTAGATAATGGAATTTAACGATTAGAATGTAATCATCCTTCAATTCCTTATACATTTTGTCAAAGTCCATTTCTGTTGCGAATTTGTATTCTCCTTTTTCGTGATATTCATTATCTCTCCATGTAGGAGCATAAAGGATAATCCTTTTGTCTTTTGGAATATTCAAGCTTGTTTTTATCTCATCAATGTCTTCTGGATTGTTTTTATTTATTAGAATGTCATTGCGAGGATATCCAATTTCAAGCATCTCACCCTTAAAGTCAAAAGCTCTTTTGAATATCTCAGAGGAATAGCTGTTTTGTGAAATCAGATACTCCCATAATGCAGTATTTTTCTTAAAGTCATCATGGTACAGGCTTATATCTTGATTACCGCTCATGTCTATATAATCCATATCCAGCGCTAATTTTTTAAGCGGTGTCCCATGCCATGTTTGAATATACTTTGTTTTCTTGTTTTTCCTAAGATAGTATAAATGCCTTGAATCGAAAACCCATGCTCCACTTCTAAGGGTGTAATATAGGAATTTTAAAAAGGATTTTTTAACTTTTATTGCATTTCCATTTATTTCAGTGTTTGTATTTGTAAATACCCATACGCATTTGAATTCTTCATCCAATCCTTGATTCAAAATTTCTTCATAGATAGACTTAGGATTTCCAGTAAAATTTCGACCATTGCTTGATTCAAAGAGAATAATTTTATCATTTACAGGAATAACATATGATCCGATTATGTATAGTCCTCTTACTAAATATTTGCCTATATTTAAAATAATTGCTTTGATTTTATTAATTACTTCGGCCATATTATCCCTTTTATTATTTTATTATCCTTCTAATTCTTTTACTAGTGCATTGGCATTTTCCCAATCCTTATGGTCATCTATTTCAGTCCATTTTAAACCATTTGTCAAAACAAAATCAATTGTTTTAATAACGCTTAAATCTTTGTATGCAAAATCATAATAGTTTTGTGGGTCTTCTTCTATTAATCCTTCTAAAATTCTATTGAATTCTGCCACATCATCATAAAGTACTTTTGATACTCCAATAAATTCTCCACTTGATGATTGAATATCTAATTGTTTGCCTATTGAATGAATTTTACCATTAGCTATTGTTTTTTCGTCATTTAATGATTCATCATCGATTATAAGTTTGAATGATTCTTCATTTAGTTCTTTAAAGTTGTCAATTATCATTCCAGTATTTTTAGAAGCAGCTAATTTAGCAATGATTTCCGGATCAACAACATTATCTCCATTTACTAAAATAAAATCATCCAAATCATTTTCCTCAATGAATTTACTGGCAAGATAAGTTGACACGGAAGTGTTTGTCACATCATATTTTTCATTTACAATAGCTTTTATTTCTATATCATACTTTTCAGCTATTGATGGGCATAAATCCATTACTTTTTCTTTATTGTAGCCTACAACAACAATAAATTTTTTTATATCTGCATTAATGCAGTTTTTAATCATTCTCTCAAGCAATGTCATTTCATTTATTTCAAGCAATGCTTTAGGGATATCTTTAGTTAGAGGCATTAGTCTAGTGCCCATTCCTGCAGCTAATATCACACCAATCATTTTATCACTATTTTTGATATTCTTATACTTTCTGTCATGTTCAAACAGATTTTTTAATATTTTTTTAGATAATTATAATTTTATTTGATTTTTTAAAGTTTATAACATTTTTATAATATCTTTTTGATTTTATCAGTTGTTTTTACAACAAATCTAGACTTATATTTTTCTATAGTTTTTTCTAATGCTTTATTTTCTTCTTTTAAATGTTTATTTTCTTTTTTTAACTTTTTATTCATGTGTTTTAGTTTACTTTTTTCATTTTTCAATCTTAATATTTCATCAAAATCTTCTTCTAATGTTTTATTTGAATTATAAAAGTCGTCTGAAATTAAAATTTTATTTCTGGTGTTCAATACTCTTATCTTATTTCTTAGAGTATAAAATTCAAATTTTTTATCTAATTCTATAGTTTTAAATGTTCTTTCAGTTTTTAATTCCCATTTTCTAATTGGTCTTTCTAGGATTTCTATATATGGTATTGAAAATTTGAATGTGTATTTATTTTCTTTTTCATAGTTTAAAATAGGATATTTGATTTTTTCAAAAGTAACTACATTTTCAATATAAACATTATCTATTTTATTATCAGAAATTCCATAAAACTCTAATACCTCATCTACAAATTCGACATTTTTAATTTTAATCTTTAAAATAAGAAGGTACTCATAAATCATAATCTTAT
>NZ_JAEDCO010000060.1 GCF_016294135.1 Methanobrevibacter ruminantium | reverse complement strand
TTTCTATTTTCTATTTTCTATTTTTTCATTTCTCTTTTTCCAATAATTTTTCCAAAATAAGCAAATTTTTTAAATAATTAAAACTTTAATATATTATATAATAATAAAATTCTAAAATTAAATTATTTACGAGATGTAATTTAAGATAAAATTGATTATTCTTATTGATGTGATGTAAGATGGGTGATGAAATTATAGGAAATAGATGGGATGGTTCAACAGGCTTTCTAATAGCTATGATAGGAACCATTATTGGGCTGTCTGGAATTTGGAAATTTTCTTATCTTATGTATGAAAATGGTGGAGGAACATTCCTCATGCCATATATTTTAGCTATTGTAATCATGGCCATTCCTATTTTAGTATTGGAATTTGGAGTGGGTTTCAAGTTCAAGTCAAGTCTGCCTAAGGTATTTTATAATATCAAGTCAGAGTTTGAAATCATAGCATGGTTTATTGTCTTCTTGATTTTTATAGTCCTGATTTATTATACCTGCATAATGTCTTGGGACCTTATCTATATTGTACTTAGTTTATTTAAAGGATGGGGCAGTAATCCTAGTGTTTTCTTTACAACAACATTGCTTCACAGCACCTCCAATCCATATGGGCTAACTTATCTTGTAGTTCCTATTGGAGTAGGCTTGATAGTAATATGGGGTTTGATTTATTTATTCTCCCGTAAGGAAATCAACAAGGGAATCTTGACAATCAGTAAAATATCCCTGATATTGTCCTTTGTATTGTTGATTGGCATGTTGCTTTTTGCTCTTCAATTGCCGGGCTCCCGTACTGGAATAATGGCATTGTTCAATCCAAATTGGTCTGTGCTATTGGATTTGAATGTATGGATAGCTGCATTTGGCCAATTGATATTCTCATATGGTTTAGGCTATGCAATTGCAAGCACATATGCCTCTTATTTGGGGGATAATGCAAAACTGATTGACAATGCATGGATTATTGTTTTGGTAAGCCTTGTCTTTGAAGTGTTGGTTTCAGTTCTCCTATTCGCAATCATGGGATATATGGCATTAGGAAGGAATATCCCAATCACCAGTTTAGTAAGTGATGGATTTTCATTGATATTTGTTGTTTTCCCTAATGTATTCAATATAATGGATCCATGGGTTTATATGGTTGCTCCAGCATTTTTCTTGCTTATATTTGTGGGCAGCTTAAGCACTGTCTTAGCATTAATCGAACCATTGTCCAATGCAATAAGTGAAAAATTCGGATGGGCAAGGGATAGGGCTGTCAGGCAGCTTGTTTTAGTTGGTTTGTTCCTGTCATTCATATTTGCAACTGGAATGGGCGAATACCTTTTAAGGATTACAGACTCATTCATAACTCAATTTGCAATTATATTGGGAGTTCTTCTTGAAATAATCGTTTTAGGTTGGGTTTTTGATATTGAAGACATACGTTCAGTCCTAAATGGCAATTCCTATATTAAAGTGGACAGATCTTGGATAATTACTATTAAATTCATCCTTCCAATAATTTTGACCATTATTTGGATTTTAGGGGTTTACAATTTAATTCTTGTTGGAGATAGGCAAAGCTTGCTTGTGCAATCAGTTATCGCTTCAATATTTGTACTTGTTCCTTTAGCTTTAACAGTTATCCCTTATAATGGAGATTATTCTCTTGATTTGTCCGATAATAAAGGTGGAATGAACTACTTCAAGGAAAAGGAATATGTTGAAAAGACCATTGATGATTATGCAGAAGAAGACCATAATTCATTATTTGATAAGAACGGTTCATTTGTAAGTCCTTATAAGTCCTTAAGGAACAGGTTCAAAAGGGAAGATAATGATGGTGAGGAGTTTGAAGATTCTGTTGAAGAAAGCAAATCAAAATCCAGAAGATTGGATAGGTTTGGAAGTTCAAGGTCCAAATCAGGTAAAAATGTCTTAAGGAATGTTGATTTGTCATCTGAAGAGTTTGATTCCCCTTATGATGAAGACTTTGATGATAAGTATAATCGCTATGCTTATGATGATTCCGACTATGATGGTTCAAATTATGGTGCAGAGGATTCTCCTTCAGATAATGGCAAAAGGAAATCAACATCATTGTTTGATAAAATAAACATGTTCAATAGGGATAAGGGCGAAGCTGATTTGGATGATGAATTTGAAGATGTGAGCTTTGATGATGATTTCGGTGGTGGAGATTACATTTCTCCTATTAGAGATGAAGAGGGCACTAAAAAACCAAAACATACATTTAAAAGCTCTAAGGATGCAGACGTTTTTGACAATTTGGATGATTATGTTGAAAAGCCTAAGGCTAAGGCCAAACCTAAATCCAAATCAAAAGCCAAAACTAAGTCTGAATCCAAGTCTAAGACTCCTAAAAAACCTAAAGTTGAAGAACCGCCTGAAGAGGAGTATGAGGATTTCAGTGATGATTTCTTTGATGACGGAGTATTCGGTGATGAAGGATACGAATCCCTTTTGGATGATTATGTTGAAAAGCCTAAAGCTAAACCTAAATCATCTAAAAAGAAATCCAAATCTGTTAAAAGAGAATCAAGTGATGATGAAGATCGGTATTATGACTATGAAGGAAAAGGGGCAGATTCTGTTTTCAATTTAGATGACTAATCCACCAAGCTTTTTCCTAAGTTGTAAGCATTTATTTTTATTTATAATTTCTTCATCTTCTTTTTTTATTTTATTTTTTTTAATTTTTTCATTTTTTATATTAAATTTAGCCATTTTTATAATTATTTTATACTTATTTTATACTTATTTTATACTTATTTTATACTTATTTTATAATAATATATATAAAGATGAAAACATAATTATTATTATCTTAAAGAAAGGTGTATTATATGGATAAAAAAATGGCTATTTTAATAATTGCTGTATTTTGTTTATTATGTGTATGTTCATACTTGATATTTGAACCAGGCAGAGATGTCACTTATCATCAAGTCAATTTAACAAATTCATGCTCTGCTAAAGTTCCAGTAACTGATCAAGTGTCCGAGTATGCTGATAATCTGGACATTCATTACTATTCTGATTACGATTATGGTCTCAACATTACCAGCTTTAACAATGCGTCCCCAGTTACCGGATCACAAGGGCTTCTAAGATTTAACAATATTAAAAAAGAAGTCTTAGGTACTGAGAAAGCAAAAAATGGCAATTTCACTTATTATAAGAACAATAAGCTTGGAACTTACACTGTATTTGTTGAGGATAAGATGTCAAATAACTTTATTGTAATGTCCTCAAAGGATTTGACAATTTTAAATACAGTTTATGATAGTTTAGAGGCAAGAATCGTTGTAAATGATTATGAGTTGCAACAGATGTATTCAAACAATACCTCTAACAATTCATCCCGTTATTATTAAGTTTTTTAGTTTTTCATTTTTTTCAATTTTTTATTTTTTAATTTTATTTCAGTCAATGTGATAATATGAATACTGCAGAAGCATTAATCAAATTGCTTGAAGATGATGGAGTTAAACATATATTTGGTCATCCTGGAGAACAGATACTCCCTTTTTACAAGGCTTTAAAGGATTCTTCAATAGAGCATATTTTAACAAGGCATGAACAGGGAGCGGCTCATGCAGCAGATGCATACGCTCGTTCATCAGGCAATTATGGATTATGCATTTCCACTGCAGGTCCCGGTGCCATGAATCTGGTTATGGGAGTCGCTACTGCCTTTAAGGATTCTGTACCTCTTCTTGTCATTACAGGGGATAATGATTATTCCAAAAAGGATGAGGATATTTTTCAAAATTCACCAATCAACAGTGTTTTTGAAAACATAACCATCAAGAGCTTCCATCCTTCTTCTGGAAAATCAGCTATTTTTAATTTAATTGAAGCTTTAGTTATGCTTCACAAATATCCTAAAGGACCAGTTCATATTAACCTATCAAAAGATGTTCTCCTTGAAGGCATTGGTTTGGATGATGTTGACTTGAAAGAAATGATTGATTCTTTTGGTTATGATATTTTTGAGGGTATTGATTCCAATTTGGAAATATTTGATGAAAAAATTTCCAGTTTTGATGATTCTCATGAATTAGTAGATGTCTTTGATGACCACTTCATTTATTATGGTGGAAAATTAGTGTTGGATGATGATTTTTCTAAGAATTTTAACTCTTTTTCAAAAAATAATGCAAGTGATGTAGATAACAATATCAACTTAGCTATTGATAAATTCAAACTTTCACGAAAACCATTGGTCGTTGTAGGAAATGGTATAGTTTGGGGAAAAGCTATCGATAAATTAAGCAATTTTGTAAGTAAAACATGGGTACCTATTGCTACCACTTTTCACTCTAAAGGAATCATCAGTGAAAGCGATAAATTGAACCTTGGCATTGTTGGTCTTAGGGGAACTTCACTTGCTAATTATGCATATGAGAATTCAGACTGCATTCTTGTTTTAGGTGCAAGATTATCTGAAAGGACAATTGCATCCTGCAGGTATGGTGATGTCAAGGATAAGATAATCCATGTGAATATTGATGATGATTGCCTTAAGGGCAATATTGACATTTCCATGGATGCATCAGACTTTTTGGATCTATTGCTGAGAAAAATAGAATCTAAGGATTATAAGAATAATGAATTTATATTGTATAATGATTGGATCAATGAAATTTACTCTCATTATGAAGAGTTGATTGTTGATGGAATTGATGATGTTGAGGATAATTACATTCCATTGAGGCCACCTTATGCAATAAATAAGATTATAAATGCTTTTAAGGGAAGTTATTTCCTCTCAGATGCAGGAACCCATACAACCTGGACAACATTGCTTTCCAAAAATGACAGGTTTGGAAAACTCTTGTTCTCAGGAGGATTTGGACCAATGGGTTATGGTTTGCCCGCTTCCATTGGTGTATCTATTGCCCATCCATATGATCAAGTCGTTGTCATATGCGGTGATGGAGACATTCAGATGGTCATTCAGGAATTGGCTACAATTAGGGAATATGACTTGAATGTGAAAATTTTCATTATAGATAACTCACAATTGGGAATCATTCGCCAATGGGAAGAAACAGTTTATGATATGGATAAGTATCAAATTGATCTCTCAAATCCGAATTTTGCCAAATTGGCTGAAGCTTATGGAATCGATTCAATGAGAGTTGAATCTAGAGATGATCTTGATTTGGCTATTGATGAGGCGTTTAGTCCCAATCATCCATTTTTGGTTGATGTATGTGTATGTGAAGAGAATATTCCTTTGCCTAAATAAGATTTTCAACTATAAAATTCCTATCCAATCTTTTTTCAATTTTTAGTTTTTTCTCTTTCAAGGAACTCTTTTAATAACTGGTTTTTATTTTTTTCAATAAATAGGTTATATTTTTCATCAATTGATTCAATTTGCCAGTTCAATTCACTATTGTTTTTAGTTTCTAATAGGTAAGCTATTGGTTCAATGTCTAGATAGGATATAGAATTTTCAGTGTTTTCATTATTCATCAATTTTTTTAGCTTATCTATTCTGCTTTTGGATGGGTTCACGTCAATTGAAATGATGTCTACTTTGAAAATAAAGTATATGTTATCATTGAATACAGGAACAGCTTCGCTAAACTCGTAAAATGTTTCTTTTTTAAAGCTATTCCTTATTTCCTTTCCATCCATTTAAATCACTTGTTTTTTGTTTAGTTATTTTTCTTCTTTTTGTGAATTGTCACTTATTGGCTCTTTTTCTTTTTTATCTTTAGATTTCTTTTGTCTATAGAGTTCTTTAATCAGTTCTCTAATGTTCTTTTTAGTTAATAAGACTAAACTATAAATCAATAAGGGTAGAATATTTATTTTTAATTCTATCTTTCCTTCAAAATCAGTTATCACTTCGTTAAATCTAGGTTCTACAGTTAACAGTGTTGGCTTGGAACTGTTTACAATAGCACCTATTGACCAGATCCAGCTAGCTATTTTTACAGTAGTTGTATGGTCACTAAGGCCAATTATCAGATTTCCTTCAAGTTTCTTTAAATCGATTGCTTTTAG
>NZ_JAEDCO010000059.1 GCF_016294135.1 Methanobrevibacter ruminantium | reverse complement strand
GAGGTGAAACAATTTCGCTAAAAAGCAAGACGTTATTTGCAGTGCTTATAAGCTTGTTCATAATTTCTATAGCAAGTGTTTCTGCAACTGATGTCAGTGATATTAGTGATAATCAAGATTCAAATATTCTAAATGATGTAGATTCTGGCAGTGGGATTTCCACTTCCGATGATTTTGTTGAAAATGGCACTGGCTCTGTTGGTTCTAGTATTTCATCTAGTTCTGATAGTCTCAGCAGTTCAACAGGTGTTGATGTTTCTGATTATGATGGGAATTCAATTGATTCAATCGGTTCAACCGGTTCAGATAGTAATTCTTGCGAGATCAGTTCAAAAGATGGATTCTCTTCAACAAATGAATTGTGTTCATCTACAGAAGGAAATGCAGAAGCAAATGTCTCAAGTGATGTCTTATGCTCTTCTGAAGATGGTGAAAAGGATTCAGTTAGTGCTTTAGCTTCTTCAGCAAGTGAAAAAAATTCTTCAGTTATAGAATCTTCAAGCACTTCCGTTGCAAGAGGGGATTATTACAATGTCACTTTAAGAGATGGAAATTCCGGCAATCCATTGGCTGGAAAAACAATAACATTTACATTTAATGGAAACAAGTATACAAAAACTACAAATTCAAAGGGAGTCGCTAGCTTATTGCTAAATTCAAGTCCCGGAACTTATGTGATTCTTTGCTCATATGCTGGTGATTCCAATTATGGGAACTATTCAAATTCCCAAAGCATAAAAATCGTAAAGACTCCAACAGCACTAGTTAATTCTGGAAGCTCTGTCGTAAATGGAAAAGCATATTACATTACATTGAAGGATTCATATGGGAATGTATTGTCAGGCAAAACTGTAAGTTTGACATTTAATGGAAAAACTTACAAGAAGACTACAAACTCTAATGGTAAAGTTAGCTTAACCATCAGCGGTACAGTTGCAAAGACTTACAAATTAACCTACAAGTATGCTGGAGATGCAAACTACAGTTCCATTGCTGGCTCAGCAAGCATCAAAATAAAGATGCCTACTGCTTTATCCGGTTCTGGATCTACAATTATCAAAGGAAACAAATACTCAGTCACATTGAAGGATTCAAGTGGAAAAGCATTATCAAGCAAAAAAGTCACTTTCACTTTCAGTGGTAAGAATTATACTAGAACTACCAATTCAAAAGGTGTGGCTAGTTTGACAATTAAGGCTGCTGCAGGAAAAACATATAGTTTTTCTTACAAGTATGCTGGAAGTTCATATTATGGAAGTTCATCTAAAACGGTTTCCTTATTTGTCAAGACACCTACCCAATTTGTAAATTCAGGTAGTTCAATTGCAAATGGTAAAACCTATTACATTACTTTAAAGGATTCTGATGGGAATGTATTGGCTGGCAAAACCGTAAAGATCACATATCGTGGAAAAACTTATACCAAAACTACAGATTCAAAAGGAAAAGTGGGATTGAAGATCAGTTCAACCATAGGATATACCTATAAGATTTCCTATAAGTATGCTGGAAATAGCAAATATGGTGCGATTTCAGGGTCTGTAAACTTAAAGATTAAGAAAGGCACAAGTTTGACAGGTTCCAGTTCAACTACAATTATCAAAGGAAACAAATACTCAGTCACATTGAAGGATTCAAGTGGAAAAGCATTATCAAGCAAAAAAGTCACTTTCACTTTCAGTGGTAAGAATTATACTAGAACTACCAATTCAAAAGGTGTGGCTAGTTTGACAATTAAGGCTGCTGCAGGAAAAACATATAGTTTTTCTTACAAGTATGCTGGAAGTTCGTATTATGCGGCTTCTTCATCAGGCACTATCAAATTGTCTGTAAAGATTAAAAGTGTCATTTCCAATTCTGGAAGTTCTTTAATGAATGGAAGTAATTATAAGATTGCATTGAAGGATTCTAATGGGAATCCTTTATCCAATAAGAAGATTGCATTCACTTTCAATGGAAAGTCATACACTGAAACTACCTCTTCAAATGGTGTGGCAAGTTTAAGCATAAATGTAAGCACCCCTAAAAAATATTCATTGACTTATAAATTTGGAGGAGATAACACATACACTTCCTCTTCTGGATCTGTAAGCTTGAATGTAAAGTCAGAATCTGTATTTACTGTTGCACAAGTTGTATCCGCATCCTCAACAGTTAAATCATATGTTGAGAAATATGGAAAGGTTCCATCTACAGTTTCTGTAAATGGAGTTTCATTAAATATAAGCAGTTTCACTTATTTGATGGGTAAAGCTGTTGTAAGCATTAATTCTGGAAAAACTTCTGGGGTAATAACTTTAGGAAATATCAGTTCAAGCTATTCAAATGGAGGAAGCACATCTATTAAAGGCAATTTGACTAAAGCCAATTACCTTTCATTGGCAAATAGTTTGGTGTCTTATGCAAATTCCAATAGCAGGATTCCTAATTATATTAATACAAGTTTAGGGTTGGTTTCACCAAAGCTCTACAGTTTTGGTCTTTCTAAAGTTTTAGTATTTTATTCATCTAATAATAGATTGCCTAATACTTTATCCCTTCTTTCAAATGAAGTTGATGGTTCAGGCAGTTCTGCAAGCAGTTCTTCAGTTACCAAAAAGGGAAACAGTTCCCAATACAAGACTGGTTTGAATGAAATTACAAATCTCACTGCAGCTCAGTTGAAATCATATTTAACCGCTTCTGGAAATGATGCCATTAACTCAGCAATAAAGAGTTTGGCAAGCAAACTTGTTTCTGGAAAGACTACAACATGGGCTAAGGCAGAGGCAATCTATAACTATGTTAGGGACAATATTTCATACAGTTTCTATTCCAACAGTAAAAAAGCTGCAAGCGGAACTTTAAGCAGCAAGTCTGCTAATTGTTGCGATCAAGCGAATTTGATAGTTGCTCTTTGTAGAGCAGCAAACATACCTGCAAGATTTTCACATGCTCAAGGTTGTACATTTTCCAGCGGTTTGGTAACTGGACATGTATGGGCTCAAATCTATGTGGATGGCATATGGTACTCTGCTGATGCAACAAGTAGCAGAAACAGTTTAGGTAATATTAAGAATTGGAATGTAAAATCCTTTTCTAGTTTAAAACAATATGCACATTTGTCTTTCTGATGGATGTGCATTTTGAATGATATCTGATAAATATATGTTTTGTCTTTGGGGAGAATATGTATTTTTTGATATCTGCTAATATGCTCATTTGCATTTACAATGAGCATATTTTAGAATTATATGTTCAATTATATTGAATTTTTTAAATGAAATAAATTGTTGTATAAATTTTTTAAATTAAATTCTTGAGTAAATAATGAGGGGAATTGGTTTGCACTGGTTCTTCTCTTTTAAAAGTTCTCATCCTCTTTTTTATTTTTTTTTAGTTAATTTAATTTATTTTTTTTTTTTATTTATTTTGCCCATTTTTCATAAAATTTTTTGCAATTATTTTTATTTTTCATAGGAAATAATTTGATATCCGACTATTCCTTCCAATTTTTGAAATAATTTATCACTTACATACTAAAATTATTTAAATGATAAACAATAAATTAATAAATGTATACTAAGAATACTACTTTGTTAAAAAATTATAACAAAAATTATTTTGGTATGTGATAATTAGGTGTTAAACAGATAAGAAAATAAAATGATTGAAATTATCACAATACTTGTCTTAATCTTATTTAAAAATCAATTAGGTGTTACTTATGAAAGTAAAAGATGTAGCTTCTACAGATGTTATTCATGTAACAGTTCCAGGAAGCAGAGAAGATGCTTTAAGAATCATGAAAAAAGAGGATGTATCTGTAGTGCCTGTTATTAAAAATGATACTAACAAATTAGTCGGGATATTAACTCGTTCTGATATGATTACCAATCCTGATGAAGAACAAATTGCTATGTTGATGACTAGAGATTTAATCACAGCAAAGATGGATGATGAATTAAAGACCGTTGCAGAAAAGATGGTGGAAAACAACATCAGAAGAATTCCTGTCATTAATGATGAAGATGAATTAGTTGGAATTGTAACTTCTTTTGATATTGTAGCTTTAGCTATTGCAGATATGGGAATCAAGGATCCTGTAGAAGATTACATGATTACAACCATTCCTGCAACTTGGGATGAAACTCCATTGAATGTTGCATTTGAAGTAATGAAATTCTTTGGATTGAAATCTGTAATCGGATTAAACTCCAACAACAGAATGACTGGTATCTTAACTGAAACCGATTTCATTGCTGAAAGTGAAATCATCTCTGAAAGAACTGAACATAGCTCTTCTGTAGGTACTGAAGGAGACAAATGGTCTTGGGACAGCACTTCTGTATTGTACATTGAGAAAAACCATCTCAAATTCACTGACAAAGTGTTCAAGGATGTTGCAATCAATGATGTTGTAACTGCAAACACTAAAACTAAAGTCTCTGTATGTGCTGAAAAAATGAGATCTCTTGATGTAGAGCAATTACCTGTTTTAGGAATTGAAGGAGAGCTCGTTGGACTCGTCAGAGCTAGTGACTTAATTAAAACTTTATTATAGTTTTAATTTTTTCTTTTTTTCTTTTCTTATTTTTCTTTCAATTTTACTATTTTTACTAATTAAGAAAGAAAATATTTGTTTCACATATTGCAAACTATTTAAATATTTATATTAGTTTGAATAAATAATGTAATATTAATTTTTTATGATTTTAATTTGAGTGATAAGATGTCATCTGAGCCTATTTTAGTAATAAAGGATAATGATTCAACAATTGGAATCAGAGCAAGAGTTGGAGAGGAATTCGCTGAACATGAAATCCAATTGAATGTCATGCTTGCATATTATTGGGATAATGATCTTCCTGTTATAGAAAGTTTGATAGACCTTTTTGAATCAGTTGTCAAAAGGACAATCAATGAAGTTCTTCCACATGAAAATCTTTTATTGAAATATGACCTTATCACAGATGACGAGATAGGGAAAGCAAGCAGATTTGAGATTCATCTAATTGAAGTTAAAGCGGATGATATTAGCTTAAGATTGGACGGAAAAATACTTGCATTAAAGGGCATTTCATCAAAAGAAGAGTATTCACAAGGAATTTTAGGCTTAAAACTTAAAAAAGAGGATGACTCAAATGATGGAATAATTGTTAAATCTGTTGAAAAGAATATTCCAACTGAAAAGAAGATTTCCTTTAAGGAGTTTGCAAGGCAGCAAAGATTAAAAAATAATAATCAATAATGTTTTGAAAAATAGAATTTTTAAAATTTTAATATTTTTTAAAAAAAGTAAATGAAGAAGAACTAAACAGTTCTTCTAATATATGGCAATATATTTACTAAAGATTCTTTTGCATCTTTCTTGTTTTTATTGTTTTTAATGCTTATCTTACCATCTCTAAATATCCTAGACTCTTTTTCATCAATATGCAATTTGATGTATCCGATATCTTCAATAGTCTCAATATTGCTTATATGGTCATTTTCCTTATTTTTAAGAATCCTATCGGTTTCTAAAATATTGATTCCAAATGGCAATCTCTTTCTAAGTGTAAGATTATTCGCTCCTTTTTCAAGTTCATCATCTAAGATGAGTTCATCATCACTTTCGATTGCTTTAAGATTCAATAGGATCTTGTCATATTGGGATAATTTCAATTCTTGAACTATGGGATCTATTTTTTCCTTATCTAAAATGGTATCCAAATCACTTAATTCTATTGTAGCCACATTTTTCTCTTCTCTAAGCTTTACTACATCAGAACCAGTGATTTCTTTAACATATCCTTCACAATGGTCAATTCTATTTACCTTATCGATAGTAACTATTTCATTGGTCTTCACTCTTGTTGCAAGACATGTTGTGGAATTTGAGTATTCAATATTATTTTCATCAAGGAACTTATGGATTTCAGGGGTTTCAAGTTCAGCTTCAATGAACGGACTTTCAATTTCAAACTCATATTTCATGAGTATCCCTGGCCTATCATGAGTAAGGTCTGTTACATTGTTTCCATCTATGATAATTTCATATCCTTCATCAAAAGCCCTTTGTTTAATTGCACCATACATCAATCTTCTGCATACTAAACATCTTTGTGGAGTATTTTCAACAACATCACCTACATCAAGGAAATTATTTTCAATAATCTCGTGTCTTATTCCAAGTTCAGATGTTCTTCTTTTTGCAAATTCCAAAAATCCAGTTGGAAAAATCTGGTTGTCATAAGTGATTGCAAGCACATCTGCACCAGCTTCCTTTGCAAGGTATGCAAGCAATGTGCTGTCTGCTCCACCAGAGAAAGCTAAAGC
>NZ_JAEDCO010000058.1 GCF_016294135.1 Methanobrevibacter ruminantium | reverse complement strand
AAAAAAAGAAAAGGTATATAAATAAAAAAGTTCAAATATTTAGGTATACATAAATATTTTTTAGGTTTACTAAAATATTTTTGTAAATATAAAAAATAATTTTATTTATTTATCAGACAAATTATTTTTAAATTTATAGGTGTAAAATATGGCAAAGAAAAATACATACTTGGCAATGATTCTATCTTTAATCTTTCCAGGTTTAGGTTTAGCATACGATGGTGAAATGAAAAGATTCATTTGTTATCTTGTTTTAGGATTAATATTCTTAGGATTCTGGATACACTTCGGAATGCCTTTGGATGCAGAAGTTGACAATACCGGTTTCTGCTGCTACTTAGCATACATTATAACTTGGATCTTTGGTCTTTATGACACTTTAAGAACTACTATCGATATTAATAGAGGAAATTAAAATTTTTAAATTATTTTAACCTCTTTTTATAATTAAACTCTTTTCCTCTTTTAATTAAATTATTATTTACCACTTCTTTTTTTATTTTTTAAACTACTTTAAAGCTAATTTTAACTTATTTTTTAAAAAAAAAGAATGATAATTTAATAAAAAAAGTATTTAAAAATTTATAAAGTTTAAAAAAAGAATTTTAAAAAAAAGAAATTTGTAGGAAAATACTTAGAAAGTATTGTTTCCTACTTCAATTTTATCAATGACCTTTTGTCCGTCTTCTGCCATTTGAGAGAATGTAGCAATGGTTTCCTGCATTTGAGGAAGTGCTTGGTTTTTGTAATTGCTTACATCTTCAATTGCAGCTAAAGCATCTGCAAAGGATGCCTTAAGGACTTCAGGGGAAATCATTGTTTCCATGCTTTGCTTTTGAATCTCGTTTCCTTGCTCTCTAAGCATTCTGGAAGTTGATTCAATAACCTGTTCAGTGGTTTCATTTAAGGTTTTAATCTTATCGATAACGATTTTTTGGTTGTATAATGCACTTGCAACCATTACACCGTTTCTAAGTGCAGTTACAGTTACGTTTTTAGCACGAGTTACTCCTCTGATCAATTCCTTGTTGTTTCTTCTTACAACATTCAAGGAGATGATTCCTTGTTCATTTACAACAATCATCTGTTGCATGTCCATGATTCTTTGTCTAAGTGGGAATAATACCTCTTCACGTACAAAGTCAATTTTATATTGGTCTACACCTTCAATTTCAGCTTGACGGATTTGCTGTTCAATTGAAGCATCCATCTGTTTACCTAACTCAATGTCAGTCATGAGCTTTTTGGTCAATTCTCTTAAATATGATTCTTCTGCAAGAAGAGTTGTGTTGTCATTTTGCAATACTCTGCTGCTTTCATCAAGGGATTTGAGAATGTTGGAGATAGCTTCATCAGCCTTTTCATATTTAGCAAAATAATTTCTGACTGGTCTTAAGAGTTTTCCTAAGATGCCGGATTGGCCGAATTCAATAGCGCTAGGGTCTATGTTTCTGATTTCTCTGTCTAATTCCTCTAGTTTTTCACCTACATTTGCTGCTTCATCTCCACCTTTTGCAATATCAACAAAACGAGTGGTCAAGAGATTGTTCTTGTTTGCAGATCTGTTGATTGCATTGAGACCAAAGTCATCCAATGGTTTCAAGATGTTTTCTCTTGCAGCTACATCATCAAAATTAGCTTCAAAGATTGCAGCAGCATTATCATCTGCCTGTTTTTTGATTTCTGCATTTGGTATTTTTTCTTCTTCGTACTTTAGACTTTTGTCTACTTCTTCTTTAATTTCAGTAACATCAAGTGAAAATTCAGACATTATATCACCCTTTATATTTTACACAAAATTAAAAATTCAATGTGTCATATAATTTTATGACATATATTATTTATAAATCTTTGCATTATTTTAAATGAGAATTATAAAAAATATATAAAAAATAGTTTAAAAAATAGTTTAAAAAATATTAAAAATAAGATGAAATAGCATAAAAAACTGAAAAAAAGAATATTAATCATAATCCTTTACAGAATCAATCAAATCATTCATTTCCTTAATCAAATTGTCTATCTCTTGATCAGAACCATCATCGCCATTGCTTATGCTGATGATGAGTTCGCTTTGGAGATCATTCATTTTAGAAACAATGGATTGCAAAGTCTTTATCTTTTCCTTAAGGGCATTAGCTATTTTTTCTGAATATTCATCAGATAGGTTTATCATGTTTTCAGCTGCTTCAGCTTCCTTAAAGAAGTTCACTCTGCATACATCAACTTCTCCCCTGAATCTGCCATAAGACATTTGGCCATTAGGGAATTTCCTTTCAAGGAGTTCTAAAACCTTTTCTTCCTTGGTTTCATAAGTTTTCTTTAGGTCTTCAACTTGCTTCTTATAGTATGAATAGTTCTGAGAAGTAGTATTTGATGTAGTGGTAGTTGTAGTGCTTGTTGTATTTCTAGTTGTAGTATTGAAAGTATTATTTGGCTTTACGTCAGCTTCATCCAATTTCTTACCGCAGTTTGGACAGAAATGATCTTCTGGGAATAACTTGAATCCACAATAAATACAAAAATTGTCTTTTGCCATAATATCACTTTTTTGCCAAATATTGTCTAAAACTTAATGTTTTATTCTAATAATTTTACAACTCAAATTTACTACTAATTTAATTAAAATAATGATTGATTAAATCAATTGTTTATAAATTACTATCAATTATTTTAATAGTATCTTTATTTTAAATAATTATTGACTGTTACTAATACTTTGTTAATTTTTAAATATATATCTATGTGTTAAATTACACAATTTTAACCTATTTTCAGTATACTTAGATGAGATATACGGTGAAGTTTTCTTTCTTAATGCTTATAGTTATTAATCAAAAGCAATATAATAGAATATATAAATTACATTAACATAGTTATATTTAAAAATATGGAGAAAATATCATGACAAGAAAATATGGAGACAGAACTTTAGAAGTGCATGCAGGCCAGGAAGAGGCAGATCCATTCACTGGCGCAAGAGCAGTTCCTATTTATCAAACCAGTTCATATGTATTTGAAAGTGCAGAATATGCAGCTAACATATTTGCTCTAAAAGAGCCAGGTAACATTTACACCAGATTAAACAATCCAACCAATGAAGTGTTTGAAAAGAGGGTTGCAGCTATTGAAGGGGGAGTGGGTGCATTGTCACAGGCCAGTGGTATGGCAGCTATCACACTTGCTATCTTGAATCTAGCTCAATGTGGAGATGAAATAGTCTCTGGAAACAACCTTTACGGTGGAACATACAACCTATTCAAGAATACATTGAATAAATTCGGAATAAAAGTCAATTTTGTGGACTCTCAAGATACACAGGCTTTTGAAGATGCTATTACAGATAAGACAAAAGCTTTATACTGCGAATCTATCGGTAACCCAAAACTTGATGTACCTGACTTTGAAGTATTGGCAGATATTGCTCATAGACATGGAATTCCTTTAATAGTTGACAATACATCTGCTATAGGCATGGTAAAGCCTATTGAACATGGAGCAGACATTGTTGTTCACTCAGCAACCAAGATCATTGGAGGGCACGGTACAAGCTTAGGAGGAACCATTGTGGATTCCGGTAATTTCGATTGGACTAACGGCAAGTTCCCAGAGTTTACAGAACCAGATGACAGTTATCATGGCCTTGTTTATGTGGATGCATTCGGTGAAGCGGCTTACATTACCAAAGCACGTGTACAGATGATGAGAGATTTAGGTACATGCATTAGCCCATTCAATTCATTCCTTCTCCTTCAAGGACTTGAAACAATGTCCTTAAGAGTCAAGCAACACACTGAAAACGCTCTTGAAGTGGCTAAATTCCTAGACCAGCATGAACTTGTTTCATGGGTAAACTACCCAGGTTTAGAAGACAATCCTAACCATGAGATCGCTAAGAAATATCTCAATGGAAAATACGGCTGTGTACTTGGATTTGGTATTAAAGGTGGAATAGAAGAAGGCAAGAAGTTCATTGAAAACGTTGAGCTATTGTCTCACCTTGCAAATATCTGTGATGCAAAGACCTTAGTGGTGCATCCTGCTTCCACTACACATTCCACAATGTCACCGGAAGAGCAGGTTGACAGTGGAGTGACTCCAGACTTCATTAGAATGTCTGTAGGAATTGAAAACGTGGAAGACATCATTGCAGATATCGATCAAGCTTTAAGGAAAGCTGTTGAATAAATAAAAATAGTAAATAGAGGATAAAACCTCTTTAAAAAATAATTCTTTTTTTCTTTTTTTAAAAATTTTTTTCATAAAATTAGTAATATTTTAAAAATTTTAAAAATAATTCTCATAATAACGAACTAAATAAAAATAGATAAAAAAAGTGGGGAAATCCCCACTAGCAGGTAGTTTTAAGAAAAATCTTAAAACAATACGAACTTTAATTAATAATTGTTTTTTGTAATATATAATCTTTTCTTAAATGAAACTTTTTTAAAGGGCAAAACTAAATAAAATACCTTAAATTACTTATTTTAAATTTATAAGATAATTAAATTAAAATATAAATTACTACTTGAATAAATCCAAGTAGAATAAATAATATAGATAGCTTCAATAATACATCCATCAAGATATCACCTCCTGATGTTAGTCAGGAAAAAGTTCGTATCCCTGCTAGAAGTTCCGATATCGAGATAAGGTATTTTATAATTAGAATTGCCCAAATAATAATTATAATTTGTTATTTTATAAATTTAACGATTAAGATTAATTATTTTTACAATTTAAAGTAAATTTGATAGTTTGATTAAAAATAGCAACTTAATTATAATTTTTCAATATGGTTATAATATTAAAAAAATATAAAAAATAAAAAAAATTAAAAAAAAGAAAATTGATAAAAAATAGTTTTTAGTATAATTCTGGACCAGTATACTCATTTTCTTCAGTATATACTCTAATCAAAGTATCAACTGTATCCTCATACATCAATCTATAGCCGATTGCACCGCCAAACTTACTTTCGAGGTTATTAAGTGCCTTGTTTGCTCCTGGACTGCAGTTATTGATAATATACCACATTCCATGAGGAGTGTAAATGAATAGTTCACCGTATCCCTCCTCTGCACCATTCTTGAAACCATCTGCAGGATCATAGATTTTGGTGGAATGGATAGCCAGTCTGCTTAAATCCTGTTTTGGTTGTGTTCCGCTTTTAAAGAGCATTGTTAACCAGTTGTAGACTTGGTCCTTGAATTGAACCTTCTTGATTGGATCAGACATCTTCTCTTCTATGTTTTTTCTTCTTTTTTCCAATGTGTTTGTTATTCCAAGTATCTCTTCAACTTTAGAAACATCCTCTTCCAAGCATCTGTATCCTTCAGGACGTCCTGTAACCTTGATGTTGCCTTCTACAAAGTCCATCCTTTTCCATTTTCTCATATATTGCTTGACTTTCTCCCATTCCTCATCAGGTATCTTCTTGTTCAATCCGTAGAGATAGCCATATTCCATTGCATCATAGCACTTGGTTTCTAACTTTAAATCCTTATCTGTCATCTTAATCATCTAATATTTGTTTTTCTAATCTGAAATCAATTTGAATAATCTGATAAACTTCTCATCAATATCCTCTTCTTCAGCATACAATGCCAAGTATTGTGCAAAGGTAGGTTTGCTGAAGCCTCTATAGGTCATATTATAGAATATGTCTCCTAAAGACTTTGAAAACTTCTTGGATTTTCTTATCTTCTGTATTTCCTTAACTTCTATTTCCACTTCATATCCGCATTCATCGCTTATGTATTTGGATAATGCCAGAGCGAGCACATCATTCGGGAAAGTGTCTTCAAACTCCTTTTGACCAATAACGAAGATATTTGAATTTTCAATCATGCCGTTTTCAATCCATTTGTTTAAACTTTCCTTTGTTTCCTCATCAGCATCATTGTCCATCAATGCAAAGATATCCGTTTTGGAAAATGAATTCTTTATAATGCGGATGAAATTAGGTATGTCCTTTATGCCGTCTGCCTTTACAATCTTTAGGAAGTTTTGGGTTATTGGATAGCCATACAATTTCTCATACATTATTGGAATGAACTTAAGCTCGGATTCCCCTTCCACTATCAAAAGTTTGCTTGTGAAGAAGAAGTCTATATTCATTATTCCAAGATTTGCCAATGTAATCTGTGTTTGGGTTGTGCTGCCCAATTCAAAGATTTGGGAACCTCTATCTGCATCTAAGCTGATTAACTTAATTTCATCAAGCTTGACCTGGTTGATTATGAATGGATAGTGAGTGGTTATTATTATCTGTTTTCCTTCCGTGGACAAATCCTTTAACAAGCGTAAAACGTCTAATTGGGCCTTGATATGAAGGTGAGTTTCAACCTCATCGAATACATATACAAGGTCATTCTTGTCCTTTTTATGCTTGAAAATGGCAAGTGTGGTACGCCTGTTTGTACCGTCTCCCATCTTTTCAAGTAGCATTTGCTGGTTATTATTATTATTATTATTATTATTATTATTATTATTATTATTATTATTATTAT
>NZ_JAEDCO010000057.1 GCF_016294135.1 Methanobrevibacter ruminantium | reverse complement strand
AATATTAAATTATAAAAATAAAAAATAAAATTAATTATTATTTTAATGTTTTTGAGGAATAAAAATGAATTTAAATTTAAAAGAAATAATATTGATTTTCATTAAAGGATTATTTATGGGATCTGCGGACATTGTTCCTGGCGTTTCAGGTGGAACAATAGCTTTAATTACTGGAATATATGAACGTCTAATTTCTGCTATAAGTAGTATCAGGTTTAGCTTTTTAAAGCCATTGTTAAAGGCTAATTTTACTGATTTTAAAGAAAAGCTAATCGAAGAAATTGATTTTGAATTATTCATTCCCTTACTTTTAGGTATAGGAATTGCATTCATTAGCCTTGCAAAAGTAATCAGCTATTTGCTTGATACCCATACAGCATATACATTTTCATTCTTTTTAGGATTAATATTGGCTTCTGCATATATTTTATATACTAAATTGGAGAATTTCAATATTAAATTAATTATCATAAGCATAATAGGAATAATTCTCTCTTACATATTTGTAGGATTAAATCCTATTGCAACTAATCATAGCTTAGTTGTAATATTCATATCTGGACTTATAGCTATATGTGCTATGATTTTGCCAGGAATCTCTGGATCTTTCTTATTATTGCTCCTTGGACAATACCAATATATGCTAAACGCTTTAAATTCAAGAAATTTAATAGACATATTAGTCTTTGGTATAGGGGCATTGATAGGAATTTTAGGATTTTCCAAACTCTTGAACTATTTGCTTGAAAGGTATGAATCAGTTACAATGGCATTTTTAATAGGAATCATGGTTGGAACATTGAGGTTACCTGTTATGAAAATAACTGCAACTATTCAAGGTTCATGGATTCCATGCATTATTTTAGCTTTAATTGCATTTGTACTAATCATTGTTTTAGAGAAAAAATTTAAAAAAGAAGAATAATTCAAATATAATTCATTATATAAAAATTTATTAAATAAATATAATCTTTAAATTAACTTCAAAGTTAAAAATAAAAATAATAATATCTGTTTTGGTGAAAAAATGGGCTTGTTTGACTTCATAAAAAAAGATAAAAAAGATAAAAAGAATAAAAAAGAAGATAAAACAATCGATTTTACTTCAAATGACAACATTAGCCCAGAAGATTTAAAGTTAGCTAAAGAAAAGCGTCTTAAAAATGATTCACGTACAAAAGAGGACATATTGAAAGATGAAACATTTAGAGAAATTGCAATGAATCACAGCAACAGGAATAACAGAATTGCTGCAGTTATGGAAATGAAATCTCAAGATGTTTTGGAAGATTTGGCTATGGATAATAAGGACAGATATGTAAGAACCATTTCCGCATCTAGAATTACAGATCCCAATATTTTAGAGGAATTGGCTTATAATGCAAAATATAGCGATGTCAGACAGATAGCTTTTGACAAATTAGGAAAAGTTAATCATGTCCTTGGAGAGATTGCAAAATATGATAAAAAAGGAAAAGATAGATTATCTGCAGTTCGTGAAATTGATGATGAACTCGTGCTGATGGATTTATGTCTCAATGCAAAAGATCAAAAAGTAAGAATGCTTGCAATAGAAAAGATTCATAACAATCAAATATTAGCTGAAATATTAAGGAATTCCTCTGACAATAAGATATTCAATAAAATAATCAATAAAGAAAGCTTTTCTGACGAAGAGATTTTATCTGATATTGCAAAAAGCAATGAATATGACAAGTTCATTAGGGTTGAAGCATTAAACAAGTTAGATAACGAAAAAAATAATGAAACAATAAAAGAGATTGCATTCAATGAAATGGATGAACATGTATGTTCTGCAGCAATTGAGAAATTGGATTTCGAAGATGACTTGGTTGAAATTGCATTAAATTCAAGATATTCCTCATTCAGAATAAAAGCTACTGAAAAAATCAAAAATGAGGATATTTTAAAAGAGATTGCATTGAATGATACTGATAAGTTTGTTCGTATTGAAGCAATAAAACATGTGAAAAATGAGAATATTATTAAAGAAATATATCTGCAAGAGAAAGATAGCTTTGTTAGAAGTGAAGCTATTAAGAATATTAATTCTTTAGTTAATTTAATTGATATTAGTATCAAAGATGATGATTTAATTGTAGCTAAAAATGCTTTAAATAAAGCCATAAGCAATAAGGAAAATTATATTGATAATGGTTATGATATCCAAGATTTTGAAAATCTTTTAAAGAATGTTGCAAACGAATCAAAACATGAGGAAATAAGCAAATTAGCGATTAATAATATTGAAGATGAGAATCTTTTAATTGAAATTAGCAAAGAATCCATCTATTATGGTTGTCAACTTGAAGCTGTATCTAAAATTAAATCAGAAAATTTATTGGCTGATATAGTAAAAAGCAATAATGATTCCAATATCAGATCAAATGCAATTAGAAGAATTAAGGATAAAAAGATTTTAGAAGACATTGCAATCAGTGGCGAATACAGTGATGCACGTATAGAAGCTATTTCTAAAGTAAAGAATCAGGATATATTGGTTGATTTGGCATATAATGATAAGGATTCAAAGATTCGTGAATCTGCTTGCAAAAACATTCAAACTGTATCTGTTTTAGATGATATAGCTATTAAAGATGAAGATAAATATGTAAGGGAAGTAGCTAAAAAAAGATCAGCATTGCTTAAAAAATAGTGTAAAATAGGTAAAATGTGTAAAATAGTATAAAATGGTATAAAATAATATAAAATAAATAGCTTTAGAAAAAAGTAAATAAAAAATATAAAAAACTCATTTTTAATAAAAAATTTTAGTAAATAATAGAAAACTATTATTTACTTGCATTCTCTTCAACTAACTCTTTTGCATGAGCGGTTATATTCTCGCTTAAGACTTCTTTTAAGAAATCTCCTGTATAAGTGCCAGATTCAGCAATCTCTTCAGGAGTTCCAGTAGCGATGACTTCTCCACCGCCATCTCCACCTTCAGGACCTAAATCAATGATATAATCCGCTGTTTTGATGACATCCAAGTTATGTTCAATCACCACAACAGAGTTACCTGCATCTGTCAATCTGTTTAAAACGTTTAATAATTTCTTAATGTCATCAAAGTGAAGACCGGTAGTAGGCTCATCCAAGATATATAATGTTTGACCAGTGCTGGATTTGGATAGCTCTTTAGCTAATTTAACCCTTTGAGCTTCACCACCAGATAAGGTAGTTGCTGGCTGTCCTAACTTTATATAACCTAAGCCAACATCATATAAGGTTTGAAGCTTTTTAGCAATTCTTGGAACATTTTCAAAGAACTTTAAAGCCTCTTCAACTGTCATTTCCAATACTTCATAGATATTCTTTCCTTTATAACGGATATCTAAAGTCTCATCATTGTATCTTTTACCTTTACAGACTTCACAAGGAACATAAACATCAGACAGGAAGTGCATTTCAATTTGTATGATACCGTCACCATAACATGATTCACATCTTCCTCCTTTTACATTGAAACTGAATCTTCCAGGTTTATAACCTCTAGCTTTAGATTCTGGAGTGTCAGCGAATAACTCTCTGATTGGAGTGAAAACACCTACATATGTAGCAGGGTTGGAACGTGGAGTTCTTCCAATAGGAGTTTGGTCTATTCTAATGATCTTATCGATATTCTCAATTCCTTCAATGTAATCATGCTTTCCAGGATGCAAATACTTCTTGTTGATGATGGTTGATAAACCCTTATACAAGACCTGATTGATTAAACTGCTCTTTCCAGAACCGCTTACTCCAGTAACACATGTAAAGACTCCTAATGGTATGTCTACATCAACATTCTTAAGATTGTTCTCTCTAGCACCTTTAACAGTTAGGAATTTGCCATTACCTGGTCTTCTTTCTGTATTAATTGGAATTGTTTCCCTTCTTGACAAGTATTTTCCAGTAATTGAGTCTGGAGAGTTCATTATCTCTTCAGGGCTTCCTTCAGCGATGATTTTTCCACCATGTTCACCAGCACCAGGACCAATGTCAATAACATAATCTGCAGATAAAATTGTCTCTTCATCGTGCTCTACAACAATCAAGGTGTTTCCAATGTCTCTTAAATGCTTTAAAGTACCAATGAGCTTTTTATTATCCCTTTGGTGAAGACCGATACTTGGCTCATCCAAAATGTATAAAACACCCACAAGACCGGAACCGATTTGTGTAGCAAGCCTTATTCTTTGTGCTTCTCCACCAGACAAGGTACCTGAAGACCTTGACATTGTAATATAATCCAATCCTACATCAACAAGGAACTTCAATCTTGCCTTGATTTCCTTTAAAATCTCTTTTCCAATGAAAAGTTGTCTTTCTGTAAGCTCCAAATCCTGGAAGAATTGATAGCTGTCCTTAATGGATAAGTCACATACATCCATGATGTTCTTATCACCGACAGTTACTGCTAAAACCTCTGGACGAAGCCTTCTTCCACCACAAACTGGACATTTGCGGTCACTCATGAATTTTGAGATATAGCTTCTATTGTAATTGGATTTGGTTTCAATGTATAATCTTTCCATTCTTGTAATTACACCTTCAAACTTACGGTTGACTCTGTAAGATCTGTTTCTTCTTTTAAAGGCGAATGCAACCTTTTCATTTGAACCATAAAGAATTATGTGCTGCTCTTCTTCGGTTAAATCCTTAAATGGAGTATCCATGCTAAATCCAAAGTGATCAGCAACTGCTTTAAGCATTTGATAATAGTAATTTTCCTTCTTAGTTGATTTTGACCATGGAACGATTGCTCCATCATTTAAGCTTAAGTTCTTATTCGGCACAATCAAGTCAGGATCCATTTCCATTTTTGTTCCTATACCATTACATTCAGGACAAGCTCCTTGAGGTGCATTGAATGAAAACATACGAGGAGTCAATTCCTGGAAACTTATGCCACAGTTAGTACATGCAAAGTCTTCGGAATAGGTTTTTTCATATGTGGATTCATTTCCTTCATCATCCCTTTTATTAAACATGACAGTTACAAGACCATCTGCAAAATTGCAAGCGGTTTCTACAGAATCTGATAACCTTCTTTGGAAGTCGATTCCTTCCCTGATAACAAGCCTATCCACTACCAATTCAATATTGTGTCTGAAGTTTTTTCCAAGCACAATATCCTCATCGAGACCTTTTACTTCACCATCTACACGTACTCTGACAAAACCTTTCTTTCTAAAGTCTTCTAAAATATCCTTATGCTCACCTTTACGGTCTTTTACAACAGGAGCAAGCACATGTATCTTAGTTCCTTCTCCCTCTTCTATAATGGATTCAGTTATCTGTCCAATGGTTTGATGAGATATTTCCCTTCCACATTTAGGACAATGTGGAATTCCTATTCTTGCATACAATAAACGTAAGTAATCATAAATTTCTGTAATGGTACCTACTGTTGATCTTGGATTAACCTTTGTAGTCTTTTGGTCTATTGAAATTGCAGGTGATAATCCTTCAATATAATCAACTTCAGGCTTTTTCATTTGGCCTAAAAACTGTCTTGCATAAGCTGATAATGATTCAACATATCTACGCTGTCCTTCAGCATAAATGGTGTCGAATGCAAGTGTTGATTTACCTGAACCGCTTAAACCGGTAACCACAACAAATTGGTCCCTTGGTATGGATAAATCAATGTTTTGGAGGTTGTGTTCCCTTCCTCCCTTAAGTATAATGTTTTTTCTTTCGGTACTCATCATTTCACCATAAGTAAATCTTGTTATATTTTAATTTATAATTTATTTATAATTTAATTAATTTAATTTTAATACATTTAGTAAATTTTATATAAAATTTTGTTATATTATATATAAATCTAAGTAGTAAGAGCTTTTGAAAACTAATAATTTAGTTTTTATTCATACAAACTAATATTAGTCCTAACTATTATATAAATATATGTTATATATGATAAATTTGTAAAAAGTTTATAATAAATTATTTTAAAATAAATAAAAAAGTAAAAATAAGGATTCAAAATAGAAAAAAATAGAAAAAAATAAAATAAAAATAAAATAAAAATAATATAAATAAATTAAAAAAGAAAATAAAGATAGATTAGCTATTATCCGCTAATCTTTTTATTCTTTTAAGCATGTCTGGGTGAGTGGACAATAATTCCATGATCTTATTGGAAGTGCCTACATTTACTTTAGAATCTCTTAAAACATTTAGTTCTTCAGCACTGATTGCACCATCCATATCCAAGTCCAATTGAGCTAAATTATTGAATTCATTTCTTGCATTGGAGATGTCAGTTAAGAAGAATGCTTTAGTTCCTTCAATATCCCTTATTTCAGATTGTGGAACTTTTGCTGCACCATTAACCAATTTATATAATGCAGAAGCTAATTTTTCAGGTTTGCAACCTAATTCTACACTTCCTGCATCAGCATAGTATTCTCTTATTCTGGAAATGAATAGAACAATTAATTGACCTAAGAAGTAAGCGATCAATGCTAAAATACCTAAAAGAGTTCCTCGGTTGTCGTTGTCTCCACCCCCTGAAAACATAAGTGAAAATGATAGATAGTAGCAAATGAGTGGAATAGCACTGACAACAGTTGTAATAGCCATATCATTATGTTTAATATGAGACATTTCATGGCCTAAAACTGCTCTAAGCTCTTCCTCATCAAGAAGACCAAGGATACCTCTTGTAACACATATATGTCCACTGCGTTTGGATCTGCCGTAAGCAAATGCATTAGGCACCATAGTATTGGATATACCCACTTTAGGCTTAGGGATATTAGCTGCAGCCGCTAATTCTGACACCATTTGATGGAGTTGAGGAGCTTCAGCTTCACTTAATTGGTGAACTCCCATTGAGCTTTCAACAATCTTTGGGCCAAATAGGTATTGCAAGAATATAACACCTATACCTGCAATTGCATAGAATCCATAAAAGCCTCCATATCCTAAGAAGTTACCGGCAAGCATAATTAGAATATACACTATACCGAACATTAAAACCATAGAAAGCCATAATCTTAATTTGAGTTTCCAAGTTCCTTTCATATAAAAACCCCTTTAATTTTTATTTGAATAATTTTGATAAATCTACAATATTATTCTTTTATAAATATTACTCTTTTACTATTTAAATT
>NZ_JAEDCO010000056.1 GCF_016294135.1 Methanobrevibacter ruminantium | reverse complement strand
TCTGAGAAAATTTTAGAATATTTATTTTTTTAATTATAAAATTGATTATTAAATTTAAAAATATTTATCAATAATTAATATTTTTAAAAAAAGTAATGTTAGAATGAATAATTTTATAAAATTATTCTTTTTTTAATAAAAAAAATAAAAATAAATAGAAAATAAGAATTATTACAAAATAAAATTTTTGCAAATTATAAAATGAATCGAAAATAATAAAATTAAATAAGTAAAATAACAAATTACTATATAAATAAGAATAGGAGAAATAATATGGCAATTCCGGAAACCTATGATTTAGTTTTACCTTTACTTGAGATAATCAAAGATAAGGATGAATATAAAGTTCAGGAAATAACAGAAGAAGTTATAGATTACATTGACATTTCAGATGAGGATAAGGAGATCAGATTACCTAATAATGAACCGGTAATAAATTCCAGAATCAGCACTGCAAACACTTACCTTAAAAAAGCTGAATTGATTGAATCCAATCGTTTTATGTATTACAATATTACAGAAGAAGGATTAAAAGTATTGGATAACAATCCAGATAAGATAACTGAAGAAGATTTAATGGAGTATGATGGATTTAGAGAATATAAGAAGGTATTTATCCATGATGACACCAAAGATCTTGACATCAATGAATTGAATCCAACAGATGCCTTAAGGGAAAGCTTTAAAAAGCAAATGGAAAGTGTTCAAAAAGAGATTGAAGAGGATATGAAAGAGGAAAACAAAAAGGCACAAAATAAAAAATACTTCCAATCCAAGGAATATGAGGATTCAAATAAGGTATTTGGCATTAAGGCAAATAGAGATAAATTAAAAGAAAAAGAAGATGACGATGAGAAATATTCTAAATGTCATCATAAAAAGCATAGACATGGCAAAGGCAAATGCCACCACAAGCATGATAAAGACAAATGCAAATGTCACAAGCATAAGCATGGAAAATGCAGATGCCACCATAAGAAAGTTGTATTCAATATTGAATTCTCACCTGCAGAGGAATTATTGAACTATGCAGAACTCTTTGAAAAAGGCTATTTGACTAAAGAAGAGTTTGAAAAGAAAAAAGAGGAATTATTGAATATTGAATATAAAATATAAGAAAAAAAGAATATTTAAAGATTGATTAAATTTCTAATCAATCTTATTTACTATTTTTAATTAAATTTTTTATTTATTTACTTTAAATTACTATTTTTAAAGCATTTCACAGTAAATGTTTACCGCATTTTTAACCATTTCATCCTTGGATTTATTGTAAGCATCCTCTAAATAGAATGAAACTTCAGTTCCTTCATAGATGTAATCCTTATCATCCTTGAATTCATAGGTTTTGAAATAGTAGGATTTGCCATTTGCCTTAATGAATCCGGCTTTTCCATCAGGAAATACCTTATCAATGACACCATATTGCCTTTCCTGACCAAAGTATTTCATGCTGATCCACATGTTTTCATATTCCTTGAATAAAGACTTAAAGTCAGTGTTTTCCAAATCAAGACCATAATTACCTAACAAATCCTTTAATTCCTCATCAATAGGCCATTCCTTAGCATTACGTATAACATAATACATGTATTTATTCATTATTGCCTCATCTTCAAAGCCCTTGATTTCCAAGATGTCTCCTACTAAAGAGAATAGTTTCACTTTGTTTTCAAGCTTTCCATCACGAGCCAATATTCCTTTAGCAGCCCATTTCAATGATTCGTCAAATTCCTCTTTGAAGAAGTAATTTTCAGCCATATCCCTTGAGATATACCAGTCCTTCTTGGTTTTATAGATGTCCTTTAAGAACTCAATGGAATTATCATACTCTCCTAATTCCTTATAGGATTTAGCTATTCTCAATTTAAACCAGACATCATTGTTATTGTTGAATTCAGGAATTGTAACCAATGCATCCTGACAATACTTGATTGTTTGGTCGAATTTATCAATTTCAAGCAATGCCTTAGTGGTTTGAAGGTAGTAATTTTCCTTATTGGAGTTCATTGTAACTTCATCATTAGGCTTGAATTGCTGATTGCTTAATTTTTTCGGGTCTAATTTAGATGCCCAACGCAATACATCCAAGTACCTTTCATTTTCTGTATAAGTCTTCATTAATCTGATTACAGCTAAAGTGTATGGGCATGGTTTAGGTGCTTTAGATGAATCCTTTTGACTAACAACACTAACTATTTTTTTAGCAGAATCCTCGATTTCATCAATAAATTCATTATCCTTAACTTTTACAAAATATAAATCCCAAGCATATTTCTCTTTATCTCCTTGGCTTAATTCTCCATCCGCTTCCAATGCCAATTCATACTGCTCTAAGGATTCGTCATATTTTTTAACTTTATTGTAAGCTCTTGCTTTTTCTAAATTTACTTCTACACTAGACATTGTTTTCCCCTTTATATGAATTATTTATTATAAGTTAAAATTTTTATTGTAATATAAAAATACTATAAAATCCGTTTTATATAAATATTTTTAATTTTTTAAAAAAAAGTTAAAAAAAACTAAAAAATAAATTAAAAAAAAAGTTCTTAAAAATAAGTAAAAAAAGAAAGTAGAATAATTATATAATTATTCCAATAATAATTTAAGTAAATTACAGCCTACCAATTCACCTAATGCACCCTCTTTAACGCTGTCTTCATCGTAGACCAATACATCATCTGCTTCGTCTTTAGATGAATAGATAGCAATAGGCACCATATCTCTAGTGTGTGTACCCACATCTATTGGAGTTGGGTGATCAGGCAATACTGCAATTTTAAAGTCCTTGTATTCATTTTCCAATGCTTCAACTAATGGAGCGAGGATATATTTATCAATGCTTTCAATGCCTTTAACCTTTTCTTCGAGGTTTTTAGCATGCCCTGCTTCATCTGGAGCTTCAATGTGAACAAATACAATGTCATTGGCCTTTAGTGCATTTACTGCATATTCCCCTTTTGCATTATAATCAGTATCAAAGAATGCAGTTGCTCCTGGAACATCAAGATTAGTGCAGCCAGAACAGACCCCTAATCCTTTAATTAAGTCTACACCAGTTATTACAGCTCCTTTAATGCCGTAAACATCTTCCATTTTTGGCATATCTGGCATAGTTCCTTGACCCCAGAACCAAACCATATTACATGGTTCCTTGCCTTCTTCAATTCTTTTTTGATTTACAGGATGGTCTGCTAATGCTTCTTTGGATTCTAACATGATTGCCTTCACTTCATCTGCAAAGGAATCAAATTGAATCTTGTCTTCAATAGTCTCTCCAACAAAGTCATGTGGAGGAACCATATCGAGTTTTGCTAACTTTTCAGAATTTTCCTTATCATTGTATACGAATAAATGTCTGTAGCTTACTCCAGGATAGAATTTTCCTTTGAAATCAGGATATTTATCATTAAAGTACTCATTCAATGCTCCCATAAGCTCTGCAGCTTCTTCTGAAGAGATGTGTCCTGCATTTGAACTTGCCATCAATCCATCACGCTCTGTAATGGTATTGCAACGGAATACAACATCCCCTTCTTTTGTCTCTACACCCATACTTGCAGCTTCAAGTGGTCCACGACCAGTATAATATTCCAATGGGTCGTAACCGAATATGCTCATATTAGCCACATCAGATCCCGGAGGCAATGTTTCAGGCACATTTTGGATTAATCCAGTCCTTCCTTCTTTAGCTATTTTATCCAAAACAGGTTTTTCAGCTATTTTAAGAGGAGTTTTTCCATCAATTTCCTCTATTGGATAATCACTTGCACCATCTTCAATAACAATAACATATTTCATTATAAAACTCCTTTTTCCTTTAACAATGTTATTAAATAAGTATAATCTGTAATCTTCTAATACTCTATAAATCTAATAAAATCTATAATAATCTAAAATAATCTGTAATATCAAATTACTTTTAAATTTAAAAAAATATTAAAAAAAGTAAAATTAGAACAAATATAATTATTTGTTCTTAATAATATTAATTAAATCTGTAAGCATTGCAGAAGCGGTTTCCAAAGATCCTGCTCCTTTTCCCATTACAGTGATGTCATCAGCCAAATCGGTAGTTACATTTGCTAAGTTCAATGTTCCATCGATTGCAAATGGACTGTTTTTCTTAACAAGCCTTGGAGATACTTTCAATTGTTTTTCAGATACTTCTCCAATCAATTTTACATAGTATCCTTCCTCTTTAGCAAGGTTTATTGCATCCAATGAGACATCAGATATCCCTCTAACTTCAACATCAGCATAGGTTGCATCGATTCCTAAAACGGAATTAGCTAAAATAACCACTTTGCATGCTGCATCAATACCTTCAACATCTTGTGTAGGGTCAGTTTCAGCGATTCCCAATTGCTGTGATTCTGCCAAGGTATTTTCATAGCTCATTCCTTCAGTGGTCATTCTTGAAAGGATATAATTGGTAGTACCGTTTAAGATACCTTTGATTGAGCTGATTCCACAGCTTGCAAGGGTTTCTTGACATAAGTTGATGATAGGCATAGCTCCACCTACAGATGCTTCAAACTTGAAGTCCACTCCTGCAGCTTCCTTAGCTTCAATCAATTCCTTATAGAATAAGGCTAAGTGTCCTTTATTTGAGGTTACAACATCCTTTCCATCAGCAAATGCCTTTAAGGTCAATGATTTTGCAGGTTCAGCATCCTTGATGTTTGTTGGAGTTGCTTCAATCAATACATCATAATCAACTGCATCCAATACTTCAATGCCAGACTTGTCACTGCCGCAATCTGAATAATTTGCTAATTTACCAGTTTCTTCTTTGGTTTTAATGAGTAATTCTTCGTCCAATCCATCTTGGCATATTGCAGATGTAGATGAGTCAGCAGCTGCTACAACTTTTAAAGTGATTCCGTATTTCTCATTGATCATATCCTTCTTTAAGGAGATAGCCTTAGCTACACCTTGGCCTACAGCTCCAAAACCCATTAATATAAGCTTACATTCATCCATTTAAATTCCCCCTATACCTCATCAATAACCAAGAAGTCCTTCTCCTCAGCTATTTCCATGATTTTATTATATGCGATTTCTCTTTTACCTAAATCAAGTTCAACAGTTAATAAAGCAGTTGATTTAAGTTCACCATCTAATTTCAATTGTAAATCACTAACGACAAGGCCATCAACAGCATTGATCTTATCAACAGTGTCTCTTAAGTCTCTGTCAATAATGTGGCCATAGAGAATTGCACTTAACTTTTCCTTTCTTACAGTGTCATCCACTTCAATGAGAGGTATGTTCATTTCCTTGAACCTGTCTATTACAGCTTGCAAGTTTTCTCTTTCACCTTCGATAGCTATTTGAATAGCAGCTTTACCCTCTTCTGCCTTGATTTCCCTTTTGTGAACAATTGTAACTACATTTGCTCCAAGTTCTCCTATTGGATTTAAGATAGAAACCAATTGTCCTGGAATATCCAATATTTCAAGAATTAAATTCATTCTCATAATATAATCCCCTTCTAGTCATTTACAATAATAATTATAAGTGTTTAACCAGTCCATTCTGCCTTTTTCACAACTACATTGCCGTCTTTGTCAGTTCTTGCATTTCTGACAATTTTAGTTGAATCGTTTTGTTCGGATTCATCTTCACGGTTTAAGTTAAGGTTATCAGTAATGTAATAGGTTCCTTCCAATTCAGGAACTTTATCTAAGGTTTTTGAAAATTCCTCTAAGATCTTTTCTGCATCTTTTTCAATTGCCATTTAAATTCTCCTTGAAATTTTATTTAAAAATTGGTTATTTTAATTATAAAGGCCTAATTTGCCTATTTTATAATTTAAGAATATAAGTTAAATTTATATTAACTTAATATATGTTTATTAATATTAATATACTTTTATAATAAATGAATTTAAGCAATTTCTATTTTAAGCATCTTTTAAAATTAAATTTGCAATGAATTCCATTGTCCTTTTAAAGCATTTGCTTATCCAATCCTGTGATAATAAAATTACAATCAGGAAACTTAAGATAAATGTAATTAATAATGCAATTATCTCACTTTGGCTATAAAAGAAAGATTCAGTGAACTTTTTCACTAAGACAATGAAAAATATGTGCAAGATATAAATTGCCATGGAATTCCTTCCCCATTTAGTCAGGAGACATTCCTTGTCAGTCATAAACCTATTTATGATCAATGTGATAGCTATGCCTAAAACTATTATTAAAGCCCTTATAGCAATATTGATTAGATATGAACCATCATATGGAAATTTCATCATAATGATGCTTCCAGGAATGTAATATGCCGCTGAAATGGATGCCAAAAAGGCAATAAGCACTGAAAGGAATATGACTTTACTATTTTCCAATGCTGAACTTATATTGCTGTAGTTTTCCCTAAGTCTTGCCTTGTATTCATTAAAGTAAAAACCTGTTAAAAATACGGGTAAAAAACAAAATGTTCTTGATAAACTTAAGATATCACCAGTATATTTTATAAATCCAAACAACAATGCCAATATGAAGGTAAATAAAATTGGATATCTTAATTTATCAAGTATTGGCAATGCCATTTTCATAAAGAACAATGACAACAAAAACCATAATGCATAAGTTGGATAGATAAAAATAGCCTCACTCGGCTTTCCAAATGGAATATAAATTATCCAATAAATAATTGTGAATAATATATAGGGAACCAATATGCGCTTGAATATTTTAATGGGTTGATTCAAGTCAATTTTAGAAAAATAACCTGCAACAAAAAACAATATGGCTAAATGAAAGATAAAGATGTAGCTATGTAAATAATTTATGCTTAAAAACTTTGTAGAAAAAGCCATATGTCCCAAAACAACTAAAAATATTGCCAATCCTCTTAGATTATCAAATCTATTAATTCTTTTGTTAGTATTGTTTGCATTCATAAAATCACATAATATACAAAATTAGCATCTGATAAATAAAGAAATTAATTTTTCTTTAGATTTTCAATGAATTCTTCAATGTCAAATGATCTTAAAACTTTCTTTTTCAAGATTTTATTGATTCCAGAACCGTATTGAGCTGCCTTTTTAGGCCTATCTGCTATATAATCAGGAACACCAATGGATGTAGCCACATCTCTCAATATATGTTTTCTCAAGATATCCCCATTATCTTTTATTTTATATATTCCAGGAATATCCAATGATAAATCAATTATATCCTTATCTAAAAATGGTACTCTTAACTCAACTCCATTAGCCATTGACACTGCATCATCACGCTCAAGATTTACATGATACA
>NZ_JAEDCO010000055.1 GCF_016294135.1 Methanobrevibacter ruminantium | reverse complement strand
ATAGCTGCTGATGAATTGTAACCAAGTCCTGCACAGATGTCTAGAATAGCTATGTTATCGTCATAGTTGAGTTTCAATGGCTTTATGAACTTTTCAAATGATTCACTTATTGCTCCTGTTGAAGTGTGCAATGTCTCTACCTTATGGTTTATTTCCTTTGATTTGATACTATATGATCCATCATCTGTCTTGACAAAGTATTCATTATGTTCTGTAAAAATGGAATTCCTATATTTGGCTTCCTTGTACTTTCTTTCATTATCGAAAGCATGATTAATCAAATCATAGATAGTTTCATCTATTACGGTAGATTCTTCAACATAACTCATTTAATCACTTTAAAAAATAGTTTTATAATTTAATATTAGTTTAATTATTATTTAAGTTTTAATTATCGATTAGATAAATTTTTTTAATTAGCATTTAAATTTTAAAAAATAAGAAAATGGATAAAATAGAAATAAACTATTTTATTTTCCTTCACTCATTAAAGCCCTTCCTATAAGGAAGTCCTGATATTCCTCAGGCAAATCATTGAAGTAGGAACTGAAACCTGAAACCCTTACAATCAAATTAGGATACGCTAAAGTATCCTCTTTCGCTTCAATTAAAACCTTGCTGCTTAATACATTTATTTGCAACTGGAATATGCCTGAATTGATGCTGGAATAAATAAAGTCTGAAAAGTTATCAATATTGTTTTTAATATAGTTTGAAGGAAAGATTAAATCTATCATATTTCCATTGATTTTGCATCCACCATAATCCAATTTTGAAGCAAAACCAAATATTTCAGTGAAATCCCTATTGGAATCAAAAGAGATATTGCAAGATAAAGCTTCTCCATCTTTTCTACCATCAAATGAAGCAGAAGTATCCCTACCTGCACTTATATGGGAAGAACCACTTAATCCAAATTTAATTTTGCCTCCAAATTCATTAGCATAATCCTTAAGGCAATCCTCAAGGAATAAAACAATCTCATTTTCAATGTCCAATATTTCTTTGTTGGTTAAGCCAAAGCAAGGCCTCATGTTTTTTAACTCATTGAATGTGGCATGATACCTATCTTTTTTAAAGTTATTCTTTCTCATTTTATTCAATTCGTTTAAAGTATACCTTTTTTCTTCAAAGACGAGCCTTTTAATATTATATAAACTGTTTACAGCATTTGCAAGTCCAAGAGTAGTGATTCCATAATCATTATATCTGGCTCCGCATTTTGATATGTCTGCACTATTGTCATTGCAGTCATCAGTGAATAAGGAAATCAATGGGTCTTCATTCCATTCAATGGAATCTAAAGAACTAATTATTAATTCCGCATCTCTTTTAAGATAGTACTTATATGAATTTAAAAGCTCATCAAAACTGAGAACATTGTCTAAAAACCTGTCTGTTTCGCTATCGAAAAAGTCATTTAATGGCTTTAAAAAGGACAGGAATTTGATGTTGTTCTGTCCCAAGTCACTTCCAACTATAGAAGGCTGTCCACAATCGGAAACAACATAGTTAGCTGCATCCCCCTTGGAATAGCCGAATTCCACCAATTTATCAATAATGACTTCATCGTTTGAAAACAATGGACTTCCAATTCCAGTATTGAGAGTCTCCAAGGACAATTCCATCAAATCACGTGGTGTTTCATTACTTACCCTAAGTACAATTTTCGGATCTGGCAATTGTAATTCATTTATGGCTTGAATGAACATGTAAGTCAAGTCATTATAGAAATAGTATTCCCCATACTCATCAGCATATTTTCCTCCAAGAACAATAATTTGACCAGTATCTCCTAAAAATTCATCGCTTTTATACCAGTAATATGAATGCAAGATTTTTAAAAAGTCATTTATCAAATCATATGCTTCCTCTTGAGATAGAACACCACTGTTCATATCATCAAAATAGTAATCCTCAAGTATCTTATCAAGCCTTCCCAGACCATTTGAATTATGTCCAGTTTGCCAAAGCAATTGATTGAAGAAAAGAATTCTCTGCAGAGCTTCTTCAAAATGTTCAGCTTTCTTATCAATCATATCTTCAAAATAGCGAGCAAATTTAGCCCTTTGGCTATGATTTGAAACTCTTAGCTTTTTTGAGATTTCATAAATGAGTAATTCTATGCCATCAAGCATATCTAATTGATCATTATTAAAATCAGAACTTAAATCACGGGCAAATCCACGAGCGCCCTTAGGATGGAAATAGATTTCATTATAATCATAAATGGAAGCACTTAAGATTTTAGAGTAGTCTACTGTAACACCATTTAAAACCTTTCCATCAAAATTCAAGTTTTTCAGTTCATCCAAAAAATAGATGAAACCGTCATCTGGAAGTTCAATTTCAACTTTCCTAAAAAGGTTTTTGATTTGAAGCCCTTTGTTGAATTTGGATGATGAAATATAAAAATTGTGCATATTAGAAGCTAAATATGAGGTTGCTTTTTCCCTATTTTTGAACTTTCTGTTCAATTTGCTTATAGTAGAAGCATATATGACTGGTCTTGAATTATTGGATTTACGACCGCCTAAACTTCTAATATTGTCAAATAAACCCATATTTAAACACCCGAAGAGTATTATGAAAAATAAAAAAATTAGATAAATTTATTACTATAATACTATTTATGATTCCTTTATAAAATAGTTATAGTTTTAAAATATGAAAATTATCTATTCAATAATTCATTAACTATGAGTTTATCAGTATCATCAATAGAATGAGTGATAAATAAAGCAAAAACATATACAACAAGACCAATTGGGATTGCTAACCATAATGAAACATTAATGTAATATAAAACAATGCCTAGGATCATTCCACTAATGACTAATTTTATAACTGTTTTTAATAAGGAAACATCAGGTTTATAGTCAGTTTTAGATATTGCATACATCATAAGCCCTAAAATTAATATTTCACTTAACACAGTAGCTACTGATGCACCGATATACGTATATTTCGGAATTAATAAATAATTTAAAGCAACATTAAATATAGCGGCCATAATATAGATTTTTGTTACACTGAATTCTTTTCCTATAGAATTTAGCAAGGATGTTGCTACACCATTAATAAATAAAAATATGACTGCCCAAATAAGTATTTGCATAGCCAGAGAAGCTAAAGCATACTGATTAGTATAAATTAAATCAATTAGATATGGGGAATAGAAATACATTCCAATAATTATCGGCAATAAAATCAATAATGAATATTTAATAGATTGATTAAAACTTAATTTTAAAAGATTTGGATCTTTAGAATATAATTTACTCATTAATGGATAAATTACATATTGATAAACTAAATAAAATGCTGAAAATACAGAAATAATTTTATATACTGCATTATATAATCCAGTTGCATAATCATTTGCCAACCAAGAAATCATAACAACATCAATAGAGAAATAAATACCATAAAAAAACATAGTTAAACCGAAGGGTAATGATTTTAGAATAGCTTTTCTCCAAAAATTAAAATCAAAATCAAATTTTGGAAATTCGAAAACATTCCAAATATTTTTAAATAAATAGGCAAAGAAACATAAATTCGCTAATACATAAGAAATAGCTATACAAACAACCCCTAAATCGAATATCACCACTATAACAGTTGAAGTGAGCAATACTGAACTACATATTATTGATCCAATAGAACTTGGCTTTAAGTTTTCATGCGCTTGAAAAACTCCTGATAAAAAATTAGCATTAGTTAAGAATATTGTTTCAAAGAATATAATGAACGTTAATTCAAGAGTTAATAAATCATAACCTAACAGATGTAATGAAACTATTGTTAATACTAGTAAAATTAAAGATAAGATTAATTTTATTGGCAAAATATTATTTATAAATTTTTGAGTGAGTGACCTATTACGTGCTAATTCCCGAGTGGTGTATGTTGTAATACCTATGTCTTCACCAATTCCAATAATCATTACTAAAGAAAGTACAAATGAAAAAATCCCATATTGTGTTACTCCCAAATATCTTGCAATGAGGATTGTCCAAAAAAATGCAAAAACATTTGTAACTATTTGAGATAAAGTGACCCAACTAACATTTTTAAATATAGTTTTTATCTGATTCATATTTTCACATGCAGAATTAATTTAGAAATTTATAAACTTAAAGTTATTATAAAATAATGAATTGCTTTGTTCATCAAATTTTTATCATTTAATAAGATACTTATAGGGATTTTCTTTGAAAAACTTTTCCATTTCATGATTCTGTGGACCAAATGATAAATGACCGACAGCAGTATTTTCTGAAATAATCATTCCTTTAGAATGGGTTATGCAAAATGAACATAACTGAACTTCATCTACACCTAAACCCTTAGTGATATCCACTCTAAAATAGGGCAATTTTTCCCATAAATCTCGATGATAAAAAATAGCTCCAATACTAAATCTTACAGTAGATGCAGAATAGTTAAAAGGCATATCATGCAACATTTTATCCAAATCATCAATATGTGGAACTAAACCATTTTCACCCCACATAAATTTTGCCACATCCACATTTGTTTCTATGCATCTATCCGGACCTGCAGCAAATTTGATTTTCTCAAAATGTTTTTCATAATAATCTACCAAATCTAATTTTTTTAGTAATTTCACATGAGCATAACCATTAACCGGAATGATTGGAGCTACAAATCCCACATTATATTCCCCTTTCTCCTGAACATTATCATAAGTTTCTCTAACTGTTTTAAAAAAGTTTTCTGTCACAAAAATGTCTTCATCTAACTTATAAATATAATTTGCATTGGGAAAAAGTTTTAATGCCATATTTTGAATTAAAGGAATGGAATTTCTTTTAGTCGAAATATATGACCAATCATTCTCTTGTGCAATTTTACTTAATCTTTCAGAATACAAACCTGAAGAAACTATGCAAATATCCATATTTTCATCTGAAAATTCTTTTATTCTTTTGAAAACAATATCCCATGTAAACTCTTTATAACCCGCTAAAATCATACATAAAGTATCTGAATTTTTAGATCTGTCCTCAAACTTATATCTTCTTGTAAAAGAAGTCAATTTTATAAATTTAAAAAATGATTTTTTTAAAATTTCTTTTAAAAGTTCCTTCAGAAAATCCATTTCCATCATTACATCCAACCATAAAAAATAATTAATAAATTAAAAAGTTCTCTGCATAATGATAAATTACTTAATTAACAAATTTTCTGCAGATATTCCAACAATAATATTAGTTAATTTTTTTCTAAATAATCCCTTATAAGTTTAACTATAAGCACTAAAATTTATCTTTTTTAAAATAAAAATCCATATTAAACCATTTTTACAGAATTTTAAAAATTTTAGCAAAAACATTATTATATGAAGACAAGGACACCTTTTCATTAAATAATCTGTAAAAAATATTAAATTGAAGAAAAAAAACTAACGCCTCATAGCTTTATGAAACAAACCAGCATAAATATGCACATAAACCCATCGGACAATAGGTATTTTCACAAACCACATATAAACAATTAACCTTAAACCTTTCAATTTAAGATCAGATTCCTTAACTTTAAGGTTCTGTTTATCCATCCATACATCAAAAAGCCTTTCAGTTAAAAATCCGTAAATTCTTTTCTGATAATCATCATATCCAGTCATGTCCACTCTTTTTTCAACTTCAGCAAGAATTGGGAAAACCCACTCACAATATGGATCAATGACTTCTTTTTTAGCTATAAACATATTGTAGTAATAAAGTTCCTTACCGTTCACGACCTTTTTATAGCTTTCAAGATATTCCGGACACTGTTCAGCAATTACCTCTTCACATAAATCAAGGTCCTTTGCATAATTCCAATGACCATAATCTTCATAAACTGAACCTAAAAGTGCAGTTGTCTTTTTAGGTAGAATAATGTCATATTCCTCAAAAATCTTTTCCAAATCCTTTCTTTCAAGACGTTTTCCTAATCTCCAATTAGCAAAGTAACGTCGATAATGAACCAAACCAATAATATCTGCATCACTATTTTTCCACATCCAGTATAAACCGGTCAGTTCACAATAGGAAGAGTTTTTACTTGAAATATTGTCCCCAGTATCATCACTGACAAAACTGAGGTTGTCTTTTCCATCTCTTCCTACAAAAAGAGGTACATAAACATCATTTGCATCGATATCTCTAATATCTTCTTCACTATGTGATACTACATAAACTTGAATCTTCATATTTTCTTCCTAATTAAAATATATTTTTCATTATTATAAACTATTTGCTAATTTTAAAGCTTCTTCAATGACTTTCCACATATCAAAATACTGATACATTCCAAGTCTTCCACCAAAGATAAGCTTATCTTCCTTGTCTGCCAATTCTCTATATTTAGCAAAGAGTTTACTATTCCTTTCATCATTCATAGGATAATAAGCCTCTTCTCCTTTTTCCCATGCTTTAGGATACTCTCTTGTAATAACTGTCTTGTCAGATTCAGCACCTTCAAAGTGCTTATGTTCAATTATTCTTGTAAAAGGAGTTTCCCTATCAGTGTAATTGATAACTGCATTTCCCTGATAGTTTTCCATATCAAGGGTTTCAAACTCAAAGTCAAGCCCTCTGTATTCAAGCTCTCCAAAGCAATAGTCATAATACTGATCAATCATTCCTGTAAAGAGAACCTTTTCAGCCATTGATAAAAACTCTTCCTTATTATCAAAGAAATCAGTATTCAATCTTACTTCGATTCCATCAAGCATCTTCTCAATTATTTTTGTGTATCCCCCAATTGGAATTCCTTGATACAAGTCGTTAAAATAGTTATTGTCAAAAGTAAATCTAACAGGCAATCTTTTAATGATGAAAGCAGGTAAATCTGTACAATCTCTTCCCCATTGCTTTTCTGTGTATCCTTTTACAAGCTTTTCATAGATGTCTTGTCCGACAAGGGAAATAGCTTGCTCTTCAAGGTTCTTCGGTTCACTGATATTGGCTTCCCTTTTTTGCTCTTCAATCTTTGCTTTAGCTTCCTCAGGAGTCTTCACACCCCACATCTGATAAAAGGTATTCATATTGAAAGGAAGGTTGTATAATTCGCCTTTGTATTTAGCCACAGGGGAATTTGTGTAACGATTAAAGTCAGCAAATTGATTGATGTAATTCCAAATATCCTTATTATCTGTATGGAATATATGTGCTCCATACTTATGCACATTTATACCATATTCTTCCTCAGTATAAACATTTCCTCCAATATGGTCTCTCTTTTCAATGACTAAACACTTCTTGCCTCTTTTAGTCATTTCATATGCAAATACAGAGCCGAATAAACCTGATCCTACAATTAAATAATCATATTTCATGAATACACCAAT
>NZ_JAEDCO010000054.1 GCF_016294135.1 Methanobrevibacter ruminantium | reverse complement strand
CAAGCTATTGTAGCTTTAAATGATGCTGTATGGAATGGAAAAGCATTGGACTATAAGACTCAAAAGTTGATAGCTATTGGAATTGCAGCATCCAATGCAGACAGCCGTGCAACTGAAAAGCAAATCATGAGTGCTAAAAAGGAATTAGGTGTCACTCGTGATGAAGTTGTGGATGTCTTGAAAGTTGTATTGTTGACTTCAGGCATGCAACCATTCAATAAGGCCTTGCAAATAGCTAATAAAGTCTTTGAAGATTAATTTTATTTCACTTAGGAAGTAATATAAATGGGTGAAAAGGTATTTTACGGCAAAGGTATTCGAAGAATTAAAAAAGAAAATCCTGAACTATATGATTCCATTGAAAACTTGGATAAGAATGTTTGGAATGCCCATGCTTTGGATTACAGGACTCAAAAGTTAATAGCTATTGCAATCTCTGCAACTAAACCTGAAAGCTCTTCATTCTTAAAACAGGTTTCTAAAGCTAAAAAGGAACTTGACATCAGTCGTGATGAAATGATGGATGTTTTAAAGGTAGTTCTTTTAACTTCAGGTATGCAGCCATTCAATAAGGCTTTAGAAGTGGTTAATAAATTGTATGATTGATTTTTTTATTTTTATTTTTATTTTTATTTTTATTTTTATTTTTTGATTAATTTTTTCCGATATTTTCTTTTTTTTTACTTTTTTTAAATTATTCTCTTTCCAAAAGCTCAAAAACTCTTTCAATTGTATCTGCTATTTTGAAAGTGTTTTTATCAATCTCTTCTCTAACGACCCCTTCTTTTAACATAAAATCAAGCATTTCTAACATAGGATCATAATAACCGAAGAGATTAAAGAGTATTATCTTTTTGTTGTGCTGTTTTAATTTTTTCAATACTATTATTTCAAAGAATTCGTCAAGGGTTCCTATTCCTCCAGGAGCTATTATAAAAGCGTCTGAATTTTTTAAAAATAGCTTTTTTCTCTCATCCATGGATTCTGTATAAATGAATTCATCACAATCTCTACAGATTCCTTCAAAATCTTCCATCCATTCAGGTGCAATTCCTATTACTTTTCCATTATTATCTATTGCTCCTTTAGAGACGGCACCCATAACTCCTGTAGATCCTCCACCAAATACAAGAGTATGTCCTCTTTTAGCTATTTCCTCTCCTAATTTGTATGATTCTTCAGTATATTTGGATTTTATACTAGTGCTTCCAGCACCATAAAGACAAATTCTCATATTATCACAGTTCTTATTTTTAAAATAATATGTTTATAGTTGGTATTGTTTAATAAATAAAAAAGGCATATAATAATTATAATTGAAGCATAAAAATAGTATGATTTATTATTAAAGGAAAGGAAATTCCTTTAATAATCCCATTTTCAAGAAAATATTTTAAATAATAATTTCTAGATAATACTTAGTATTATCAATTAATATTTTACTATTTTTAATATTTAAACATTTGCTGAAATTTGAGTTAAAATAAGGCATTTTAGTCCTTTTTTTATTTAGTAAACTATTTAAATAAATTAGAGGAAATTCACTTCAAAGAAATCTAACTTTAGTTTTTTTTAGGAAATTAATTATTTAATTCGGAGGATAATTAATTTCAAAACTTCGACAAAGTAAAAGAAAAGTTCTTAAAATGAAATCTGAGAATTGATTTCAATGATTAAAAGGAATATTTCTTTAACCGAAATTTTAATATTATCACCTCCAAAATTTTCTCGAAAACGGGTGATCTTTTAGTGGAGTGAAAAAACCTCTAAAATTAAATTATCTTTGTTAATTTATAAATTAATAGGAAAATTAGCTTTTAAAATTGATTTAAGCTTGTTAAAGTGTTTTAATTTTGTTAAAACATTGATTTCATATTAGGAAATCAATTTTTAATAAGAAATTTATTTCTTGAAATTCTTTATCTATTTAAATAAAAAATTACATATTAATAAATAATAATTTCTTTTTTAGAATTTTTGGTGAGTTTAATGAAGATATTAGTAGTTCAAGAATCAGACTGGTTAAAGAGAAATCCACATCAGCAACATCATTTAATGGATCGTATGGTACTGCGTGGACATGAGGTAAAAGTCATTGACTATCCAATTGATTGGCCTAAGGAAGACCCTGATGGATTTATGTTCAAAAGGGAAGTTCATGACAATGTATTCAAAGTAAAGCCAGAAGCAGATATTCAAGTAATCAGACCTTCTTTCATTAAAAAACCAGTTTTAAACTACATGTCATTATATTATACTCATAAAAAGGAAATCAAAAGGCAAATAGAAGAATTCAAGCCAGATGTAATTATGGGATTAGGTTTGCTTAATGCATATTCCGCTTCAAAGCTTGCAAATAAACATAATATTCCATTTGTATACTACTTGATTGATGTGCTCTATGCACTTATTCCAGAAAAGACATTTCAATCTTTTGGAAAGAAAGTTAACATGAAGGCAATAGAGCGTTCTGACCTTGTGATTACAATCAATCAAAAGCTTAAAGAACTGGCAATAGATTTGGGTGCTAATCCAAATGAAACCATTTTAATTGATGCTGGAATTGATTTAAATGACTTCGACCCTCAACTTGAGGATTCAAATATAAGAAGTATGTATAACATAGATGAAAATGACACAGTTCTGTTCTTTATGGGTTGGATCTATGAATTTGCAGGTATGAAGGAATTGGCTATTGAACTTGGTAAAAACAAGGAAAAATATCCAAACATGAAGATTCTCATTGTTGGTGATGGTGATGCCTATGACAAGATGGTTCAGATTAAGGAGGAATATGATCTTGGTGACCAGTTGATTCTAACTGGAAAACAGCCTTATGAAATGATTCCTGAATTCTTGGCTTCTGCTGATTTCTGTCTTCTTCCAGCATACATTGATGAAGAAATCATGCAGGATATCGTTCCGATCAAGCTTTATGAGTACTTGGCTATGGAAAAGGTGGTTATAGCAACAGAGCTTCCGGGAATTTCCAAGGAGTTCGGTTACGGAAATGGAATTGAATATGTTCAAAAAGCAGAGGAAGTATTAGAGACTGCTCAAAGGATTCTTTATGAAGGAAGATATGAGGAGATTTCCAAAAAAGGAAGGGAATATGTCAAGTCCAATGATTGGGAAGCAATTACAGATAAGTTTGAAAAGACCTTGAATGACTTAATTGGATAATAGTTTTAAGATATAAGAACAAGTAGAAATCTTTATAACTCATTAAGTTCAATTAAATTTACACATCAATTTTTTAACTTTTTGAAGTGATGTAAAATTATTTTAAAAAATTTTTGTTTTAACTAAAAGTTCTAATTGGTGATATTATGGCGAGAAAAACTTTCAATGAAAAACTAAACTATTCTAAAGACATGCCTAAAATTATAAAAGTTACAGATGAGAAATCCATTAAACGTTATGGTGGAGAGGATATGCTGATTGCTCCTCCATTGGAGTACAATGAAATTATGGCCAAGATTCCTAAGAGAAAACTGATTACTACTGGTCAAATTAGAGAATTTTTAGCAAAGAAACATGGTGCAGAATTTACTTGTCCGTTGACAGCAGGTATTTTCATTTCTTTAGCTGCTCATGCAAGTGAAGAAAGAGAGGATAATAGGATACCCTTTTGGAGAACTCTTAAAAAGAATGGGGAATTGAATCAGAAATATCATGGAGGAGTGGAATATCAAAAGGAAATGCTTGAATATGAAGGACATAGCTTAATTACAAAAGGGAGAAAGAATATAAGATATTTTGTTGAAGATTATGAAGATAAATTATTTGAGTTAGAATAACTTTTTAGTTTTTTTAACTAATTTTTATATTTGGATCGGAAAATTAATTTTTTTATTTTTGCTTTAACTGATTTTCACTATCAAATAATTGGAGATTGTTTATGCCAGAATTAACATTTAGAAATGCAGAAGAAAAAGATGTGCCTTTAATCTTGGAATTTATAAAAAAATTAGCTGATTATGAGCATCGTCTAGATGAAGTGATAGCTACTGAAGAAGCTTTAAAGTATTGGATTTTCGATAAGAATCAAGCAGAAGTCATTTTCGCTCTTGAAGATGGAAAGGAAATAGGATTTGCATTTTTCTTCTTAAGCTTTTCGACTTACATTGCAAATGTCAATATGCACCTTGAGGATCTTTTCATTGACCCTGAATATCGTGGAAAAGGTTATGGAAAGGCAATGCTTAGAGAGCTTGCAAAGATTGTAAAGAAAAGAGATTATGGGAGATTTGAATGGACTTGCCTGGAATGGAATGAACCAAGCAAGGAATTCTATAAGTCCATTGGTGCAGAAGAAAAGGATTGGGATGTTTTCCACTTTACAGGGAAATCCTTAGATGATTTTGTCAATGAAGACTAATTTTTAAATTTTTTAATTCATATATTCTTTATTTTTTTCATCTTACTTTTTTTACTTTTCAATCTTTATTTTTTCTATTTTTACTTTTATTTTTACAATTGATTCATTTTTTCATTATTTTATATTAATAGTTCATTTTTTAATTAATTTTTTACTATTTTTTATAAAAAATTCATTTATTTTATTGAAAATCAATCTCCGTTCAAAAGTTTTAAAAAAGTTTTAATAATGGGATTAATAAATATATTTTATGGTAATAAATTAATTAATAAATTTTGAATTGATTTATTTATTTTTTTATAATTCTTATTAATTAATTAAATTATTAATTCTTTAGATTATAGTGTGATATAATGAGTGAAAATGATAATGGTATGATTTATGATTTATGGGATAAACCTCCTGTTTTTGAGTTGATTTTATTATCCCTTCAACGTTTATGCGCTATTTTTGGTGCTACAATCTTAGTGCCAATTGTAGTTAACACCACTGTTGGCGAACCTGTGCTATCTGTTCCAGTTGCTTTGATTGCTTCAGGGATAGGTACACTTCTTTATGTAATTGTTACACGGAATAGAAGTCCAGTATATCTGGGAAGTTCATTTGCTTTTATTGCTCCTATGATTGCAGGATTTGCTATTGGAGGTAAGTCAAGTATTTTCTCAGCTTTAATGGTTGTAGGTTTGGTCTATATGGCTATTGCTATAATCATCAGAATTACTGGTAATGAATGGATTAACAAGTTATTGCCTCCAGTAATTGTAGGTCCTATGATTATGGTTATCGGTTTATGTTTGGCTCCTACTGCGATTCAGGAAATTGGTCTTGATCAAGCTGTAATTCCAATCAATAACCTTATTGTTGCACTTGTTGCATTCTTGACAACTGCTGTAATAGCTATTCGTGGTAGAGGAATGCTTAAGGTCATTCCTTTCTTGATTGGTATTATTGTATCATATGCTTTAGCAGCTTGCTTAGGTATGGTTGACTTCTCAGGATTCTTTGCAGCTAGCGTATTTGAAGTTCCTGATTTCTATATGCCATTTGTAAACTATAGCTTTAATCCTGTAGCTCTTTTAACAATTGTTCCAATTGCTCTTGTAACTATGGTAGAGCATGTAGGGGACCATAAGGTATTAGGTGAAATCATTGGTCGCGACTTGATTTCTGATCCTGGTTTAAACAAAACCCTTTTTGGTGATGGTCTTGCTACTTTCGTTGCAGCATTCCTTGGTGGTCCTGCAAACACAACTTATGGTGAAAACACTTCAGTTGTAGGATTGACAAGAGTTGCATCCATTTATGTAATCTGTTTGACTGCAATATTTGCAATATTATTTGCGTTCTCTGGACATCTAACTGCACTTCTTGCAGCTATGCCTAACCCTGTAATTGGTGGGGTGGCGATTCTCCTTTACGGATTCATTGCAGTAAATGGTATAAAGCTTTTAATCCAAGAGGATGTTGACTTCAACAACAACAAGAACATTGTTGTAGCAGCTACCATGTTGGTTTTAGGATTAGGTGGAGCTACCTTGTCCATTGTTCGAGGTGACTTGTCTGTATCCATTTCCGGTATGGCTCTTGCAGCAATTGTTGGTGTAGTTCTTAATTTACTTATTCCAGAAAGAAAAGATGATACTGAATTCACTGAAGTTCATTAATCTCTTTTTCTTTTCTTTTCATTTTTCTTTTTTATAATTTTCTATATTATTCTTACTATTTTTTTTTCTGACTTTAAATTAGTTAAATGAATAATTTTATATGTTTTCAATATAAATATATAAGTATTATAAATTTTATTAGGAATCAAATATCTTGTTATTTTTTTAATAGGTGATTTAATGCATATAACTGTTATTGGAACTGGCTATGTTGGACTTGTAACTGGAGCATGTTTTTCAAAAATGGGAAATAAGGTTTATTGTGTAGATATTGTAGAAGAAAAGATAAATGGTCTTAAAAAAGGAATCTTGCCTATTTTTGAACCTCATTTAGGAACAATGGTTATTAATGGTCAAGAGAAAGGAGACTTGATTTTCACTACTGACATTAAGGAAGCTTTAGATGACTCCAACATTGTTTTCATTGCTGTTGGAACCCCTATGGCTGAAGATGGCAGTGCTAATTTAAATTATATCTTTTCAGCTGCAACAGATATTGCAAATAACATTTCACATGATTCCTTGGTTGTCATTAAGTCAACTGTTCCTATAGGTACTGGATTCAAAGTTAAAGATCATATTGAAAGTATACTTGAGGAAAAGAATTCTACTGTTAAAATCAAGATTGCATCAAATCCAGAATTCCTAAAAGAGGGAAGGGCAATTGAGGATTGTTTGCATCCTGACCGTGTTGTCATTGGAGCTGAAGATGAAGAGGTATTTGAGACTTTAAAGGATTTGTACCAGTCATTTGTTCTTAATCATGACAGATTTGTATTGATGGATATAAAATCTGCTGAAATGACTAAATATGTTGCCAATGCAATGCTTGCAACAAAAATATCATTCATGAATGAAATAGCGAATATTTGTGAGGTAACCGGCGCTAATGTTCAGAAAGTGCGCTTAGGAATAGGATCAGACAGAAGAATAGGTTATGATTTCATTTATGCAGGTTGTGGATATGGTGGAAGCTGTTTCCCAAAGGATGTTCAAGCTTTAATAAACACATCCCAATCACACGGATATTTCCCAAGGATTTTGTCAAATGTTGAAGAGGTCAATAAAGATCAAAAGATGGTATTGGTAAACAAGGTAGTAGATAGATTCGGTGATGATTTATCAGGTCTTACTTTTAGCATTTGGGGTCTTTCATTCAAACCAGGCACTGATGATGTGAGAGAGGCCACATCAATCGTTGTAATTTCCGAACTTATTAAAAAAGGGGCTAAAATCAAGGCATATGACCCTCAAGCTACTGAAGAGTTCAAAAGAGCAATTGATGATGAGTATTTAAGTTCTATTGAATTTGCTGAAAATAGATACGATGCTTTAGATGGGTCTGATGCTCTAATCCTAATCACTGAATGGAAGGAGTTCAGATATCTTGATTTTGATTTGTTTGAAGAGAAATTAAATCAAAAGATCATATTTGATGGAAGAAACATTTATGATAAGAAAATAGAAAAATTAGGATTTGAATTGTACCAGATAGG
>NZ_JAEDCO010000053.1 GCF_016294135.1 Methanobrevibacter ruminantium | reverse complement strand
TAATATTATAATAATATTATAATAATATTATTGATAATTAATATTTTAATAAATTATATTGATTATTGCGATAGCTTGTGAAAACTAATAAAATTACAATAGAATTTATATATTCTGAAAAATAAATTTTATTCTATGTATATTGTATTGGAAGGAATAGATGGCGCTGGAAAATCAACTCAAACAAAGATGTTAAAGGAATGGCTAGAAAGCAATGGATTAAGAGTTGAAACAATTGTTGAACCGACTGATTTGGAAGTTGGAAAGCTTATTCGTAAGCTTTTAACTCGCTCTGATGCTACAAGTGACACAATGCAAAAGACATTAGGTCTATTGTTTGCAGCAGACAGACTTATTTTAATGGATAAGATTGAACAATTGGAGAAGGACAATACTGTAGTAATAAGTGACAGATCTTTCTATTCCAGCTTATCATATCAAGATCCTCAGGACTGGATTAAAGAGATCAATAAGTTTGCCAAAATTCCTGATTTGGTTTTGCTCTTGGATTTGGATGTCAAGAAATCCGTTGAAAGGTGTGATGGAACTGATGAATTTGAAAATGAAGAGTTCCTAACTGGAGTAAAACAGAATTATTTGGATTTGGCACAGTCCAATGATAACTTTAAAATAATTGATGCAAATAATGGTCCGAATAAGGTTTCTTCTGATATTAAAAAAGCAGTTGCACCATTATTTGATATTTGCAAGGATTGCATTTTATAATCTAAAAATAGAAAATTTAAGTAAATTCTTAAATTATATTTTAAATTTCAACTAATTATTTTTAAAATAAGGAAGTAGTATAAAGTAAAGATAAATGAAGATAATAAATTAGATAGTAAATAAGATAGTAAGTAAGATAGTAAATAGATTATCTTCTATCTAATTCATCTAATCTTTCTTTCATTACTTTAACAATGTAATCTTGTGTTTTTTCAAGCTCTTCTTTTGTACCTTGGAGTTTTGGTCCAAATTCGGTTTGCTTAAGTTCAACATCGAACTGTTCAATAACATGAGCAAGCATTTGTTCTCCAATTCCATTGGTAAGTTTCATTTCATATACTGGTTCTTCTTCCATTCTATCCCTCTTTTTAATCTTTTTTTAAAAATTAATTAATTAATGATTATTATTATTATTATTATTATTATTATTATTATTATTATTTTTAGATTTTATTGTTATTTATTCTTATTTTTATTTTTATTTTTATTCTTGTGATTCCATGAAGTCTCTAACTGGTTTCAAGAAATCAATTAAGTATTGTGTAATTGCATTTTTCAAGTCCATTGGGTGCAAGTTTTCTTCTCCATACATTGTGTATAGTTCATCTTTGCTGAGTTCAAGATTTCCACCGAATTTCTCAGGTCTTTCTATAAGCAAAGTGTCTTGTTGTGAGAATACGAAGTGGTCCGCAATTTCTAAAATAGGGTTTCCTTCAGTTTCTCCCATAGGACAGTAGCTTTTCTTGATCTTATCCTTGATTGTCTTTTCATCATCATCTACAGCGATGTAGTTTCCTTTGCTTGAGGACATCTTGTCATCACCGTCAAGACCATGAATCAAAGGAGTGTGAATACAGACAGGAGCTTCTTTTCCTATTCTAGGCAAGTTTTCTCTTGCTAACATTTGGATTTTTCTTTGTTCCATACCACCTAATGCAACATCCACTTCCAAAGCGGACATATCTGCAGTTTGCATCAATGGATAAACTACACTAGCTACTTTAGGGTTGTCATCATGTCTGCTGACTTGATCCATACTTCTTTTTGCCCTTTTTAAGGTGGTTAAAGTAGCTAATTGGTAAACGTCATTAGTGTATTCGCTTCCGGTTTGGAAAGATGAACCTAAAATGTATTCGGTATCATCAGCAAGCCCTAATCCTTGGAAGCATCTCTTATTGTATTCTGCAGTTTCAGCTATTTCTTCTACAGTTCCTTTTCCATTCAAGAAAGCATGATAATCTGCAAGCAAGATTTTGATTTTAAATCCTAAGTCTTGTAATTGTTTAAGTTTCATTATTGTCACTGCATGACCTAAATGAATTTTTCCAGAAGGTTCATATCCAGTATAAGCAATAGGTTGCTCTTTTTCAAGCTTTTCTTTCAATTCATCTACATCAATGATTTCTAAAGTTCCTTCTTGAATTAATTCAATTTTTTCTTCAATGTTCATGTAATCACACTTTTGTTTTTCTAATGGGTAATAAGATAATTATTATAATTTTTATTTTTCACTTTTATTTTTTGTAATCTTTTAATAGATAATTCATAATTATGATTTTTTGTTTATTATTTTAGATTAAATAGATTTTTCCATCTATTTTTATAACATCTATCTCTTCGCCAATATTGTATTTTTCCATCTTTTCATTCATTTCCAAATCAATTGGGCTATAATCGTCAGGATCAAGAATTTGCATCATGCTTGGAGATTTCGCTGTAATGATTGCTTTTTGGACTCCTTCCAAATGCTCTATTTTTTCGATGGAATCGTATTCCCTCCATTTTAAAGCTATTATGTCTTGATTTTCCAGGTTTATGACTTGAATCCTGTTTCCATCAACATCACTCACTTGATAAATGTTATCATGATATTTCACGAAATCATCCTTAACGAATTTTGGAAGTCTTAATACAATCCAAATCCTGTAAAGCCCTTTTCCAGTGGACTTGTCTTCACTTATGAGTCTTGGAGATTCTTTTGTTGTTCCTCCAAATTCCTCTTTAAGATGTTCCACAACCTTTTTTGCAGATTTTAAAGAGCCGATGTAATAGTCATTTCCTTCCTTAAGCTTTGCAACTTGAGGAATATAAGCCAATTTATCCTTTTTAAATTGCTTATCAAGGGTTCTATTGATAATTTCTTCAGCAATAATTATTTCCTCTTGTTCAAGTTCTCTATCATCTGCACGAAATTGGATAACCGCTTCATAATATCCTGCATTTCTTTTACTGCAGTCAGGGCAAACTGAATAATTGATCTTTACATCTGGAGTATGTGTTTCAACCACTTCTTCTCCTAAAACAGTTGCAACAGCTTCAACGTAACATTCTGCAATTGTTCCTCTCATCTGGTCGATTTCAAGTTCTATCTCTTCATTTTCAGCCAAATCGGAAATGGTTATGTTTCTCTCTAATGCTCTATAGATGATTTCCTCTTCAGGGATGTACTCATCTTTCCATTTTCCCTCTTCTAATTTGGCATTGCAGTGCTTGCAGATGGTTACAGTGATATTTTCTGGAATTTCCATAAGTTGGAATTTCTTTAAAAAACAGTTTTTGCAGATTCCATCTATCATTTCAACGTCTGTTGCACCACATTCTGGACAAAACATTTTAAAACACTCTAATAATGTAAAAATTGAATAAAAATTATGATTTAAGTTTAAATAGCTAGTTTTTTTAAAAATAAAAAATATAAAAGAAGAGAATTTATAATGGTTTAAGTGGAGCTTTTGCACCACATGCGGCACATTTTAAGATAAAAATTCTGTCTTCTCTTATGATTTGAGTATCAGGTCTATTACATTCGTGACAGATAACATATTTTTCAATGTATTCATCGAGTCTCTCATTGATTAGGAAATGATTGAATTTACCTTGCAAGATTGCTCTTACTCCTTCTAAGTTACCTGCAGTACCTAATTCTCTTAATAAGTATTTTAATACATGTTGTGGGTCTCTGTTTAATGAGTCTGCCACATCTTTGAAATTTTGAATAAATGTTCTATTACCTTGAATAACAGAGTATGCTTTTACAGGTTCGAATCTTTTTGTTTCAAATACCTCAGGAGGCAATTGATCAATAGCTCTGTTTAATAAGTTTTCATATTCATCCATTTTTTCACCTCTTTGGAATAATAAAATTAATTTAAAGTAAGTATAATCAAATAAAATTTATGATAAGTTTTTATAAAATTAGTATTTGAGTTATATTAATATAAAATATATTTTTTATCATTTATTAATGTATTTATTATATAATAATTTATATAAAAGAAAATACTTTTTATTCTGATAAATTTATTAAAATTTCAATGAAATTTTAAAAAAATAGTTTGAAAATAAGAAAATAGAAAATGCTTGATATTTATCAAGCATAAAGTTTAATTTTATTCAGTGGTTTTGGCACTGTTTTATTCTTCCAGTCTTTTTACCACACCATGATGAGGTTCATAAATGATTCCTTTAGACCTGAGTATTCTTAAGATTTCATCTGTTTTCTCTTCACTCATCTCGTGGTTTTCAGAAAGATGGTCTTTTAGGATATTCACTGGAACTTCAACAAATTCTTCTTCCAATGCTTTAATCGCTTCTTGCACTACACGCATCTTATCTCTTTCAGATGTAGGAGTTCTTCCTTCAACTCTTGCAATATCGATTTTACCTGTATCAGGATCCATTCCGATTTTCTCTAAACATCTTCTTTGCAAGGAAATTGCTCTATGAGCATCTGAAGCTTCCACTTCATTTTTAAGTTGAAGTTTTGCACTAGCTTCAGCTAAACGAATGGTTGCTTCCAATTGCCTTGGAGTGATAGGTACAGGAGTTCCCTCTTCCATGCCTCCAGTTCTCACAGATACATAAAACTCTTCCAATACTTTATTTGCTTCATCTGTAAGTACCGGATGGATATTTTTACGTGCATAAGCGATATATTTTCTTAAGAGTTCTGGCTCTATATCATATGCTATGTTAGAGTATTGGTGAGTCTTAAGAATGTGTTGAGCCAATGCCCTATCCTTTTCAACATCTGGCTTGTCTTCAATTACAAATATCAAGTCGAAACGAGAAAGAATTGGTGAAGGCAAGTCAATTTGGTTTGCTAAAGTCTTGTATCTGTCAAAAGTACCAAATTTTGGGTTTGCAGCTGCAAGAACTGAACATCTTGTATTCAATGTTGCCATGATTCCTGCTTTTGCAATACTTACTGTTTGTTGTTCCAATGCTTCGTGAAGTGCAGATCTGTCTTCTGAACGCATCTTATCCAATTCGTCAACACATACGTTACCTTGGTCCCCAAGTACTAATGCACCTGCTTCAAGAGACCATCCTCCAAGTTCATCTCTAACTGCGGCTGCAGTTAATCCAGCGCCGGATGTACCTTTACCACTGGTGTAAACACTTCTTGGAGCTAATTTTGAAACGTATTTAAGTATTTGGGACTTACCGATACCTGGGTCCCCGACAATAAGAATGTGAAGGTCTCCTCTTAAACGAGTTCCATCCTCTAATTGTTGCACTGTTCCACCAAAGAGCTGCAATGCAATTGCTTCCTTTACATCTCTGTGACCTCTGATTGAAGGTGCAGTGGAGTTAATGATTTTATCGTGTATATGAGGGTCTTGGGACAATTCCAAGATTCTCTCTTCATCCTCTTCACTAAGTTCCAATTCCTCAAATTCCTGTTCCAATGGCTCAATATGATTCACATAGATGTAGTTTTTGAATTTTCCACTTCTCTCTTCCCTAAATGTCTTTAGGGTTCCTGTGATTCTAACTTTATCTCCGGGATTCAATTCATCTACCAAATCATCTTCTAAAACCATAAGCATTTGTTTTGGTTCAGTTCCTCCAGAGAGGTTTTCCAAAGGTTCCTGCATTCTAGCATTTTGTGTATCAATATATTTTGATTCCTCTTGAAGCAATCTAAAGGATCTTCCACCACATTCGCTACATAATGAAGGTTCCATAATATGGTTTCCGGAGTGCTGTTCCACTTCAGTAATCCTCATGCAACCTCTACATTCAAATTTTGCTGTTTCAATACGTGGACGAATCTCATCAGTTTTTCTTACAATTCCATCAGCAGATACAAAGTTACCGATATATTTACTTAAGAGATCGCTTAATGGAATGTTGTTTGTGAGATTTTCAAATCTGATGTTTAATTCCATATCTTCCTTCATCAACGGATCGATATTTTTAATAGCCTTTTGTGAAGCTGCAATAACTTCATCCGGCTTTGTAATCAATAAGTCAGCTAAATCAGGATCAAACTTCTCTAATTCTTCGTAATTGACTGTAAGTGACCTTTCATCAGGATATTTTTCTAAAATTTCTAATACATCATCCTTGTAAATTGTTGAGAAAAATTCTTCAAATTGTGCAAGTGATGCTTTTGTTTTGTTAGTGGAATTCATTGTAATATAGTTTTTATATTTAATATTATAAAAGTTTATTCAATTTTTTAATTTTTCATTATAATCATGTTGAAAAATTGTTCCGATTTCGTTATAATTTTATAAAAATTGACAATACTATATTGAAATATTGTCTTTATTCGTTAAAACACCAAAATAATTGATAATTTTAAATATGTGTAAAATTAAAATTAATAATAATGCTATTTACTTTTAAATAATATTATGGTGAATTTATGAGAAAATCAAGATTGAGTCTATTCAAATCAACTTCTATGTTAATTTCTGTTTTAGGAGTGATAATGATTATAGCTACTGTTGCTGCAGTTGCTTATGTTGGTTTTAGCGTAGTTTCTTCTAGTTTAACTGGAGGAATTTCTTCCGGTACTCAATATGACCAGTTAGCTGAATTGAAGAATAATTATACTAATTTGGAAGTTCAATATAATGAAACTGGTAATAAGATTTATATGATGAACAATATCCCTTTAGAAAGAGAATATGTTAATGCACAAGTAGAGCTTGTAAGAGTTAAAAATGATATAAGTAATGTTGAAAGTGCATTGTCTATGGGAAAAACGGCTTCAGAAGTTGATAAAAGATTACAACTAGCAAAAGACGATTTAAAAATAGCTCAAGAAGCTTATAACACTTTGTCAGTTAAATAATATTTTTATTTAAAATATTTTTTTAACTTCTTTTTTTATTTTTTTTATTTATAGTATTTTTAGATTTTTTTATTTTTATCCTTTAAATAGCTATTTTTGTATTTTTTAACTATTTTTAACCTATTTTAAAATATTTTATCTAATTTTACTATTTTTTTTTAATTATTTTTTCTTTTTAGGTCCCTTTCTATAGCCTAAACCTACAATATACATTTCTTTACTCTTTTGTCTTGATGATGGAGGCTTTGTTGATTTCACTTTTCTGAAATCGTATTTGATGCTGTCTAAAAGGCGTTTGTATTCGGAACCTTGAAATGCTTTGATAACCAGATTTCCTTCGGTTTCAAGGATATTGTCTGCAATCTTAATCACTGTTTCAACAAGGTCTACAGACCTTAAATGGTCGAGGTCTTTAACTCCAGTTAATGAAGGTGCAGCATCTGACATAAGGACTTTCACTTTACCATTTGTCAATTCCATGATCTTTTCCTGAACAATCTCTTTTGTAAAGTCCCCTCTGATTCCATAATAATTAGGTTCGTGGAATGGCTTGATTCTATTTAAATCGACTCCTACAACGATTCCATCTTCGCCTACCTTTTCCAATGCAACTTGAGACCATCCCCCTGGAGCAGCACCTAAGTCCACTACAGTGTCTCCTTCCTTAATGATCTTGTATTTCTTATCAAGTTGCTTAAGTTTGTATGATGCTCTTGAACGATACTCTTCACTTTTAGCTCTTTTGTAATAAGGGTCATTCTTCTTTTCCACTTGCCATCTGCTTCCCATTTTAACCCTCCTGTAATTTTTTTAATTCTCTTATTTATTGATT
>NZ_JAEDCO010000052.1 GCF_016294135.1 Methanobrevibacter ruminantium | reverse complement strand
TCCAAAACAGTGTCAGCCAAAGCATCTAAATTGGAAAGATACTGTTCATACCATCGTCTGCGAATCTTTCCAGCCACATAAGCCACTGCCCCTGAACCAATACCTACAACAGTAGTGTCAAATGCAACTATGATAGCGCTTGCAAGAGTGTTTACATCTCCGCTTCCAAGTGCAGCTAGCCCTGGTCCCATTGGAATGAGTGTACCCATCAATCCAAGGGTAGGTCCAATTTTTGTTACAATGTCTGTTTTTTGAAGATTCTTTTCAATCTTATCCTGTTCCTCTTCAAACAGCTTTCTAGCCAATGCACGTCTAGTGTCTTCTCTTAAGTCTTTTGACTTAGCAATCTCTATTAAAACCACTTTTTGAGAATGTTGAATAGGAGCATTCTTTATAATGCCTTGAATATCATTTATGTCCTCACAATTAGCTATCCTATAAATCAAATCTCTGACTAATTTAACAGGCACTTTCTTATGAGAACTGTATTCTGAGATAAGGCTTCCTATAATATAAACTGCGAATACTGCAAATGCCAATAGAAATATGATTACTGGTATCTGCAAACTTTGAGATATGACATTCAATGCAGAAGTTAATAAATCACTTCCTGGAATTACCGTTACCATTTCACCACCAAAAAAATAATAAATAAATTTAAAAAATTATAAAAAATCAAAACTTTATTAAAAAATCATTCCTTCGAGAAATCATGATTCCCATAATTGCAATTCCAATAGCAAGCAAAAATGTCAAGGCCAAGGAAGTTAAAGAAGGAATTGTCATGTATCTCATGGATTGATTGAATGCTTGAATTATATTAGGTATCAATATAGAGGACAAAAGGAAATAAATTCCTAAAAACAGCATGAAATTTCCAATAACGATTGGATAAGGCTTTTTAAGGAATTTAACTATTAAATTAGATGCAAAATATCCTAGCAATATCACCAAAACCATTGCAATGGCAACATACTGACTTAGTGAAAATGCACCTAATCCAATTGTAGGAGCTGCCATTATAATGCTGGCTAAAATAGATCCAAAGTAGCAGGGACAAGGAGCAACTAAAATCATTCTAGTAGTTCTCATGGTGTTGTTTTCATGTTTTTTCCACTCCTTAATTGTATATATTCCTGAAAAAATCATGATGATGGCCATGATTAGGTAAATAATAGAGTTATAGCTGTTAATTATTTCTGTCATTTGGCTTGTATACAAGGAAGCGATAGCGGATAGAAGCATTATTCCTCCACCATAAGCTAAACACAATAGAGCCAAATTCCTTTTTGAGAGATTTGCCAATCCACTGGCTATTCCAAGCTTTGTGCCAAATAAAATAACAGCTGCAAAAACACCTAATTGCCATAATGCACTTAATATATCCATAAAAACACCTGTAATTCAAAAAATCATTTAATAATATATCAGTGTTTTAAAATATGTATTACAATATATAAATATATTCTTATCAATGAAAGAAAAAAAGTTAATTTTTTGATAAAATTAAAAAAATAAGGATATTATGAAGTTTTATTAATATGAAAATAAGTTACATTCAATAGAATATTTCAATTTATTTTTACAAAAACCTTATCTCTGCTTTTAGACTTGCCAGATAATGCCAATCCATATTCAATGATCTCATTATCTTCAGTCTTTTTTACAGGGTAATCTGATAGAGAATATTCCCCAATCTGCTTGCCGTTTAAATGACTCAATTTCTTAATGACCTTATTGATTAAAATCAATTCCTCTTTTTTGAAATCCATTTCAGGCCCTTTTAGGGAAAAGTATCTATTCATTATCTTGCCGCATGGCAATCTTCTCTTTCCTAAACTTATCTTATTTTCCTCAACCAATTCTCTATAGCCATTTCAAAATGAATTGGCATAGGACCTCTTTCCTTCTTTATGTAGGATTCATTTGTTATGGATTGGTTGAACTCCTTATAATAATTGAAGTCTGAAAAGTAAAGCAGCTTGTGAATCACTGTTCTTCCAACAGTATTTCTAAAACCGCATTTGTAGATGATGAAATGCAATACATTCTTGAATTTATCCTTATCAAAGTCCATTTTAAACCCTCTTTGAAATTATATTTCACCTATTAATTATTAAAAACTTTTTATTTGAACTTAAAAAACAGGAATAAGGATTTCTTAATCCAAAAGAAAATTTTCATTAAAACTTAAAAAAGATAATCATTTCTTAATTTACTAACAATATACCATAAATATATATACTTTAAAAAGCATATTTTATATTGTTATTGACTATTTACTTTTTTTGAAACTGATTTATACTTATTTTGATAATATTTTCAAAAATTGATGAATAGGGAGGAATTATTATGGTAAACGAAACTTTTGAAGAAGTATCCGCAATTTTAAAACATATTATGGAAAACCCAAGTGTACCACGTAATATCAGAAGAGCTGCAGATGAATCTTTCCAAACATTAAATGATGAAAGTGAAGATCCAACTGTAAGAGCTAGTGCTGTAATCTTAAAGTTAGATGAAATCAGTAACGACCCTAATATCCCAGTTCATGCAAGAACCTTAATTTGGGAAATCTTATCTAAATTGGAATCTATCACAGTTTAAATTTTCCAATTTATTTATTCTTTTTTTACTTTTTTAAATTATTTTAATTATTTTTAACTATTCTCTATTTTTTACAATAAGTTATCATTATTTTTCATTTTCTATCAAATTCATAAGACAATTATGTTTGCTCTAATTTTCTCTATTTCAATTAGGTCAAATTACAGGAAACCTAGACGTGCATTTCAAGTGTAAAATTTAGAAATTTTAATATTGATTTCATTGGTTCCTATAAAAAATTTTTACAAATTGATAACCTTTATAAGTAACGATTTCATAACATAGTGTACATGCTATTTTTATAGGGGTGAAATGTATGAACGATGAAAAATTTAATGAAAAATATGTAACTGTAATCTGTTTTAACCAATTTCATGGAAAGAAGATATTCAAGATTGGTTCTATTTTAAAGCTTATCAAAGAGCCGGACAACAATCATGATTCAGAAGCAATAAGAGTTGAAATGAGATATGCCGGCAAAGTGGGATACTTGGCTAACAGCACTAAAACTGTTGTTAGAGGTACCATGAGTTCAGGAAGGGTTTATGATAAAATCGATGATGAAAACGCATATGCAATCGTAAAGTTCATTTCTCATCAGAATGTAATTGCTAAAGTCATCGAGGAAGATGAACTTGCTGAACTTAAAAAAGATCCTGAAAATGATGTGAATTTCATTTAAAGCTTTTTATCAAAAATTAAATTTATAAGGTATCTAATAAAAATTAGTTTGAATAGTATAAAACAAATATGGGGTGATAAGGTGGAAAAATCAAACAAGGAAATTGAAAACAGCGAAATTATAGAAGATTTAAACAAGATTGAAAACATTGCATTCATTGACTTAAACGGCGCTAAGATATCCGTTGAGATATTGGAAAGCCAAAAGTACGAAAATGTTGAGGCAATTCCAATCAGGAGTGATTTCTTTGGGAAAAAGGATTTCCTCACTCTTAAGAAAGGATATGAGATGAACCTTGTTGAAATCAAGGAGCTGGACCATTCAACTGTAAATGCCGTTTCATGCAAAAACGATTCTGTAGCTCCACTCATATTGATTGATGGAGATGAGATCACCGGTGCAATGCAAAACCGTATCATTAATGACACTTTACTCATTCCTGCCAAGTCAACCGTTAATATTCCTGTTAGCTGCACTGAACATGGAAGATGGCACACAAGAGGAGAAGGAGAGGCATCAAGAACCTTCAAGCCATCATTGTATTCTGCAAATCACAGTACAAGAAGCAGAAAATCAAGAGCTTCCTATGAGGAACGTGACTATCAGGGGGAAGTTTGGGATTCCATCAGTGAATTTGAATCAAGATCCAATTTCAAATCCATGACCAGTGCATTGAATGACAGCTATGAAAACCTTAAGGATAAGCAAAATGACTACTTAAGCAAATTCCATATTGAAGATGGCCAAAATGGTGTTATCTTCATTGTAAATGGTGAAATTAAAGGATTGGAATTGTTCTACAATCATAGCATTTACAAGCAGTATCATGAAAAGCTCTGCAGAAGCTATATCATAGAAGCTATTGTCGAAAAGAAATCCGTTGACAATATTGACAGATTGGAATTCGTGAAGGTTTTGGAAAACATCTCACATAGCGAGTTCAAGTCTAAAAAATCAATTGGCCTTGGAGACAATGTCAAGTTTTCAAATGATTTCGGATCAGGTTCAAGCCTCGTTTGGGAAGATGAACTGATTCACATGACTTTCTTTAAGGATTTCGTAATTAATGAAGTTATCATATAACTTCATTTTTCTTATTTTTATAAACTCTTTTTGCATCAATTAATCACTTGAAAAGTAATATCCTTTTACACCATACTATTTTTTATTATTAAATAATCATTGATTAGAAAATATAAGTTAAAAATATTCTTTTTTTTTCAAAGAAATAAACTAAATAAAAAAAGTAGTTCTTCTATAATTGAAGAAGAATCAAATCCATAAATACGAAAAAGAAAAATATTGTAATCAGGAATATGCTAAGTCTTGCAATGTCAATTGCCTTGTCAATGCATTCAACTTTAAGTGGATGCAAATTGTCACCTAAAGTATAGACTCCCTCCTTTTCAAGCTGAATGTTCAATGCGCCAGCTACTGTTGCCATTGTGTATCCTGAATTTGGACTGTCACAGTTTCTAGCATCCCTTCCCATAATGTAATAGGCTCCTCTCCAATTGAGAGCCAAGAATGCTGCAGAGATTATTATCAAATATCCTGATATCCTGGCAGGAATGTAATTCAATATATCATCCAAATGAGCAGGAACAAATCCAATGTTATAAAGCTCATCTGTCTTGTATCCAAGCATGGAATCTATGGTATCGACAACCCTATGGATCAATGCTGCAAGTATAGCCAATATGACAACAGTGAAATCATTGAATCCTAAAAGGAATGCTATTATACCAACAATTGAATAGTAAAAAATAGTTGAAACATATGAATCTGGAATGTTTTCAGTTAATGTTTCAATAACAGCTGATATGACATGCTCCTTATTCAATTCACTTGTTTTTCTGCTTACCAAATAACTAACTGCCTGACGTGCCTTGTTTAGATTGTTGTTTTTCAAGTCATTTTCCACATCACGTGCAGAATCAAGTAGCAGTTTCACTGAAAATGTAGATGACAACAATAAAATAGCCGCTAATTTAAATAAATAAATCATTCCATCATTAATGTACATGAAATGCTTGATGATTAGCATTGGCACTAAAACGACAAGTGAAGAAACAGCTATTACACAGATAGAAACGATAAGTCCGGAAATCTTATTGTCATATCCTATAAGATATTTCTTGAAAAAGATTATGATGTTTCCAATCCATACAACGGGATGCAATTTAGCTGGAAATTCTCCAATAAGCAAATCAAATGCCAAAGCAAATAAAAGTATTGTAAGCAGCATGTAAATTGAATTTGAGTAAAGTTCGGTTATCATTAAAATTAAATATATTAGCAAACTATATATAATTTATTGATATTAAAAATTTTATTAAAATTCTATTAAAATTTAATCATGATTTAATTAAAAAAAAATATTTATATTTATTTTATGGATGATAACATGGCAATAGATGAAGAGCAAGTCAGAAACTGGTTAATGGAAGAGAATCTCTTTCGTGAAAAGATTTATGATGAAAACGCTAATTTCCATTATCTCATTAACTTTCCAAACAACAATACAATGGACATAATCAATCCTAAAACAAAAGAGGATGTTTTAATCATAGGATGTGCAACAGAAGTTTCACAGGAAGAGAAAAACATTATCAAAAGCAGTCCTAAAGAAATGAATCAGGAATTCATTTGGAAAATAAGATTTTCATTAAATGAAATGTTTTTAGATTTTGAATTGGAACATCCTAATGATCAATTGACCAGATTCATCATAACAGAAGACATCTTTGAAGATGGACTTACAAAACATACTCTTATTAAAACAATAAAAAAAGTCTTTAAGGGAAAGCTACAATGCATATGGATTCTTGGTAAGACTTATGGATCCATTAAAAACACCACACTTCCTGAAATATAAATAAAATAATATTTTTATTTATTTTTTTATTTTTATTATTCTTATTTTTATAAATGCTTTATCAATTTTTTATATTATTATTAATGTTTTTTATTATTTTTAACGTATTTTTATGTTTAATTATTTTTTCAACGAATTCATTCCCTATTTTTTGATTATATTCTCATGTTTTAATAACGATTTTTCCATGATTTTTAGAGAGTGAGAGGTGTGTTTCTAGTGAAACGATTTTGAGGGTCTTGAAAGACTTGACAGGTATATTTCATTTGTATTCACTTGAAATTTTCCTCTCTATCTTTTTTTAAAGTATTCTGCGTTAAAATTCTTCATTTACGATTTAAAGCTCAAATATTTATTTTAGATTTTTCAATGAAAAAATTTTACACTTGAAATACATCCCTTCATTTTCGTTTTTTACCAAATTTGCTTTCACTTGAAATGGTACTCTCTGTCTTTTTTTTAACCATTTTTTACAAATATTTTACTTTCTAAACCTTATGAAATTATTAAATAATTGTTAAATTATAATCATAATGTTATTTTCAAATCAAGTCATGAATTATCATTGATTTTAAAAATTCATAATACTTTTATTTTATTATTTCAATTGAAATAAAAATTTGACTTTATTTTAAAATAGACTATCATTTCAACTGTAAATTTCATTTTAAATCATTTTCATTTCTTTAATACACTTGCAATTTAGCTAATATTATTAAAGTTTTTCCATTGTTTGATTTTTTGAGAATGTTCCCTTATTTTGAAATAATAAAAAAGTTTAAATATATTATCTGATAAACAATAGTAATACAGTTGAAATTTTACTATTGAAAATGAAAATTTCTATTTTTTAATATCTTTAACTTAATTTTTCTAAAATTTCAAAATCAATTTTAGATCTTATGCTTAATTTTTATTAAAAAGGGTTAATATTTTAAATTCTGCAACATTTCAGACTTTAAAAAACACATTATTTATTTATGAGATGATTATTATGAGTGACAACATTTTCGAAGGGCTTGATGAATACTTGCCTCTTGACGATAACATTTTCAAGGATAAGAAACCTTTGGATCATCGTTATTTACCTGATAACTTGCCACATAGGAAAGAACAGATTACAGCCATTGCAAGATACTGGGTAGAGGTATTGAAAGGAAGTACTCCATCTAACATTACTATTTATGGAAAGACAGGAACCGGTAAGACAGCAGCTGCAAAGTTTGCAAGAGAGCAATTGATTGAAGCAGCTCGTGATAAGCCTGTTACACTTTCAGTGGAATATGTCAGATGCACTGATTTCAATACAGAATATCAGGTTCTCACTTACTTATGTCAAAAGCTAGGAAGGGAAGTTCCAAATCGTGGATGGACAAAAGGTGAAATTGTAAATGCATTTAGGGATGTCCTAAAAAGAAACGTATTTGGAAGAAACCGTATATTGATTGTTATTTTAGACGAAGTTGACATTCTTCTTGAAAAGGATGGGGACGGATTGTTGTATACCCTTACCAGAACAGACAACATTGCAATCTTGTCAATCAGTAATTACCTTAACTTCAAGCAATTCATTAAGCCAAGAGTTGCAAGCAGTCTAATGGATAAGGAGATTGTGTTCCCACCTTATGATGCAGAGCAATTGGCTGACATCTTGAATGAAAGGTCCGAACTTGCATTTTATGAAAACACTCTTGAAGACAGCGTTATTCCATTATGTTCAGCTATGGCTGCAAAAGAGGAAGGGGATGCAAGATACGCACTTGACTTATTGGAAAGTGCAGGAGACATTGCTATCGACAAGGGATCTGAAAAGGTTTTAGGCCAATATGTGCGTGAAGCTAAAGATGTCATTGAGTACAATAAGGTCAAGGACGTAATTGTCACATTGCCTACCCAACAGCAAAGGGTTCTTGCTGCTATCTTAAGGTTGACTCAAGAAGGAGAGGAAATCACTTCAGGTAAGCTATTTGAGGCTTATAAGGAGATTTCAAAAGGAGATGCAGTTACATATAGAAGAATCTTTGACTTTGTAAATGAGTTGGAGATGTTAGGTATCATTTCCACAAATACTGTATCAAAAGGCAGAGCTAAAGGTAGAACCAATATCATTAACTTGCAAATTGATACAGATCTTTTGGAAGAGAATTTGTATAGTGTTTTATAGCCCAGCTTTTCCGCTCCTTCGGAGCGCAAAAC
>NZ_JAEDCO010000051.1 GCF_016294135.1 Methanobrevibacter ruminantium | reverse complement strand
TGGTGAAAAAATGAGTGAAGTATACAAAACATTCACATCTGAATCAGTAACCCAAGGGCATCCTGATAAAGTTGCAGACATCATTTCAGATGCTATCTTAGATGCATTCATGGAACAGGACCCTCATGCTCATGTTGCATGTGAAACTTGCGTTACAACTGATTTCTGTTTGGTATTCGGTGAAGTTACAGCAGATGCCAACATTACTAGAGAAGATATTGAAAGAATCATTAGAGACACTATCATTGAAATCGGATATGACAATCCTGAATTGAAATTTGATGGTCATAACTGTGAAGTGGTCAGTTTGCTTCATGCTCAATCTCCAGACATCAAGCAAGGTGTAGACCGTGAAGGTGAAGAAAGCGGTGCTGGAGATCAAGGTATGATGTTCGGTTATGCAACTAATGAAACTGATTCATTAATGCCATTCCCAATTGATTTGGCACGTAAGCTTACAAATAAATTAACAGAACTCCGAGAAACTGGTGAAATTCCATATTTAAGACCTGATGGTAAAGCACAAGTATCTGTAAACTACGATAAGGATGGAAATGTTCTTTCATTGGATGCAATTGTTCTTTCAACCCAACATGATGAGACAATGTCCAACAATCAAGAGCAACTTAAGGCAGATATTCGTGAAAAGCTCTTTAAAGCAGTCATTCCACAGGAATTGATGACTGAAAACACTAAAGAGCACATCAATCCAACTGGTGTTTTTGAAATCGGAGGTCCTCATGGTGATGCAGGATTAACTGGTCGTAAGATCATTGTAGACACTTATGGAGGATATGCAAGACACGGTGGTGGAGCATTTTCAGGTAAGGACTGCACTAAAGTGGACAGAAGCGCATGTTACATGGCAAGATACATTGCTAAGAACATTGTGGCAAGTGGACTTGCTGAAAAATGTGAAATCCAAATCTCCTATGCAATTGGAGTTGCTGAGCCAACTTCTGTTATGGTGGATACCTATGGAACTGAAGTAAAGACCAGCAAATCCTTTGATGAGATTGTTCGTGAAAACTTTAGGTTAACTCCTGATGGAATCATCGAAACCTTGAACTTAAGATCTACCAAATACAAGCAAACCGCTAAATACGGTCACTTCGGTATTGAAGGTCTTCCATGGGAGAAAACCGATAAGGCTGAAGACTTAAAGAAATACATTGTAGAATAATTTTAAATTATTTCTTATATCTATTCTCAATATTTATTTCTTGATATCTTTTTGAGACTTCTTAATGAAGTTTCTACATTTTTTATTTTTTACTATTTTTACTATTTTTATGACACTCATATCCACGTGTCAAGTTGTTGCATTATATTAATATCGATTATCTCCTTTTTAACTAATTTTATAATAAATAATTTTATGGTTTTAGTTAAAACTATCATTTAACCATATATTTAATTAAATTAAATCAAATTGCATAGCTATTTTTCCTTATTTTTTTATAGATATTATATTATTAATATACGTTAGAATCATTTCAAAAATTATATATATTCTTATAATTAATTATTATATAAGAGAAGATTATATCTAATAGATTTTTATTCAATATTTCATTAAAAAAAAGGATAAATTTTCATTTTTTATCCAATTAAAATATTTCAAATCTATTTTTTTATATAATCTTAATCTTCAGAGCGTTTATTTTAATTTAACATATTGAATGAATTAATTTAATTTAACATTTTAAATTAATTAATTTAATTTAACCTTTTAAAATAAAATAAACTTTAGCGGTCGAATTTTTTTTATATAATGTGGTGTTATGATGAATGAATTATATGAAAAAATGATTAATGAATCAGTAGCGGCTCTTCAAGCAGATATTGATGTAATTAGCGCAAATAGATACAACGACTTTAAGATTACAGATGCAAAACCTTATGCAGATGCTGTAGCAGGCATGACTTGTGCAGATGGTCAAGCAAAATCTGTTATCGACCTTCACAAAAAATCTGTAGAAAGCCATTATAAGGTATTGACTTCTGTAGCTGATACCATCAGACCGGAAGATGATCCATTTATTGAACATTACCAAACTCCTCCTATTCTTGAAATCTTATGTGAGGAAGATGGTGATTTCGCAGACAGTATGGCTACATTTATTCAAGCTATTGCTGACAGTGAAACATTGATTACAAAAGAATCCGTTCGCCGTTACGGTGGATTCTATGGACCTACCTGTGTAGTGGACTTCGCTTTAATGCCAGGAAGTACTTCCAATGTAGTAAACCAAATCTTGAAAACCATTAATATTCCTGTAATGCACAAGCAAGCTATTCTTTCTGCAAAATCATGGGGTATGAACACTTCCTATGGTATTGGTGACTCATTTGCTCATGCTATTGAAAATGGTGCATCTGCTGCAGAAGCAGCTGCAAAAGAAGTCGAATCAATGCAAATGATTTACAAAGAACCTGTAGAAGCTCAAGGAAAATTGATGGATGATGCAGGACACTCCTCTTTTGATGTAAGATCATTCATGGAAGGATACAAAAAAGAAATGAGACCTGTTGTTAAAGCTGCTATGGATGACGGTGTACACTATGGTAATATTGTAACTGTACCCGCTTACTGTGTTGGTGATATTGGTCACCATATCGGTCAAGCAAGCTATAACATGTGTAAGGATGATGTAACCTTAGCAATTATTCAAGCAACCGCTAAAGTAATGGAAGCTTCCTTAAAAGACAACATAGGCAAATTCATGCACCCTTCACAAGTCTTGAACTTAGCAACCGGTTCCACTGCATGTGCAACTGAATACATTCTTGAATTAGACGGATTCAATTCTACCATGGTTGTAGACTTATTAACCAAAAGATTCCACAACTATGTACAACAATATCCTACAAGAGGTGCAGCTGCAGAATTGCACAACTGTGACTTTATGGACATGATTCACAGAGGTTCCACTTACATATCCGCTGCAAGAAAAGCAAGAAGCAGTGCAAAAATCGATCTTGTACCTAAAGTTAATGGATTTGCTGTTGACTTAGGCGCAATCACTCACAACGAAGTTCTTATGAACCCACAAAGATACACATATCCTGCATGTGGTATTACAGTAAGATTCTCCTCATTAATGAGACTTGCAGACTACCCATGCTTGCTTACTCCTGAACCTGTAACTGCAACCATGATGACAAACATCATTGCACTTAACAAAGAAGTTCCGGGTTCACCTGTAAGAGGATGTAAAAACTGTGCTTCTTGCATCATTGATGCAAAACACGAATACTGTCAATGGAAAGAATCTGTATAAATCTAAATTTAATTAAGCTTTTTAGCTTAATTATTTTTTTATTTTTTAATTAATTGAACCATTTAATATTGATTTTAATTAATTAACTTACAGTTATTTTTTTATCAAGGAAATTTTTAAAAATTAATTATGGGGAGAAATTATGGCTTCTTGTAATATTACAAAAAAATTCATAGCAGAGCTTATCGGTACCTTTTTCCTAGTGTTCTTCGGTACAGGGTCTGCTGTTGTAACTTTACTTATTGATGATGGTGTTGATCATGGTGCAGCTGGTATTGGACTCCTTGGTGGTTTGGGAGACTGGTTAGCTATTGGACTTGCATTTGGATTAACTGTAATGGCATGTATTTACTTATTTGGAAAAATTTCAGGTGCACACTTAAACCCTGCGGTAACAATCGGATTGCTTGTTAGCAAAAACATTTCATTGATTGACAGTGTTTACTACATCGTAGCTCAAGTGATTGGTGCAACTTTAGGAAGCTTATTGTTATTCGTATGTTTAGGAGCTCCTGCTATAACAATTGGGGGATTAGGTGCTACTGCTCCTGGTTTGAGTGTAGGTTATATTCCCGCAATGATTGCTGAATGTATCGGTACTTTCTTCTTGATGCTTGTTGTAATGGGTGTTGCTGTGGATAAGAAAGCAGACCCTAGTGTTGCAGGTATTTCCATTGGTATGACTGTAGCTGCTGTAATCATTGTACTTGGTGCATTCACTGGTGCTTCAATCAACCCAGCACGTACCTTTGGTCCTTACTTAATGGACACCTTGCTTGGTGGAGCTAACCTTTGGGGATTCTTCCCAATTTATTTAGTTGGCCCTATTGTAGGTGCTATCCTTGCAGCTTTAGTGTACAGTTACTTAGCTAAAGGAAACGATGCATGTGCATTGCCACAACCATTTGAAGAATAATATTTTTTTAAAATAAGAGTTTTCTCTTATTTTCTATTTTTTATTTTTTTTTAATTATCAGAATTTCCCAACTTTTTCTTTCATTTTTGAAAATGTTGACCATTTTTCAAATTTTTTATCTATTTATTTTATATAATTGAATATTTCTTAATATTTTTTAAGATTTATATAAAAATTGTCTATTTTTTAATATTTTTATTTATATAATTTTATAAAATTTTTCTAATTTATTATACAAAAGTTTAAATATGGGGTTAAATAAATATTTAATTAACTAATTGTTCCATAATATATGAACATTTAATTACATTAACTTTGGAGGTATTAAAATGTGCACTGCAAGTGAATATCTAACAGCAAAACATTATTTTGGCAGAAACTTTGACTATGAAATTTCATATAATGAAAGAGTTTGCATAACTCCAAGAAACTACGAATTCAAATTTAGAAAAATAGATGATATGAAATCACATTTTGCAATAATTGGTATTACTGCAGGAATTGATGAATATCCTTTATACTATGATGCTTGCAATGAAAAAGGAGTAGCTATTGCCGGTCTTAACTTTGTGGGCAATGCTGTTTATAGGGAAATTGAGGACGATATGGTGAATGTGACACCATTTGAATTCATTCCTTATTTGTTATCGCAGTCAGAGTCGATAGAGGATGTTAAAGAATTGCTTCTGAATCTTAATTTAGTAAATATAAACTATTCGGAAAACTTGCCTTTATCTCCACTTCATTGGATGATAGCTGATGAGAATTCATCTATTATTGTTGAACCTTTAGAAGATGGATTGAAAGTTTATGATAATCCTGTAGGGGTTTTAACTAATAATCCTACCTTTGATATGCAGCTATTTAATTTGAATAACTATAGAAATCTATCAGTTAAAACTCCAGATAATACCTTCTCTAAAGATCTTGAATTGGATACTTATAGCAGAGGTATGGGTTCAATTGGACTTCCTGGTGACTTGTCTTCTGCATCAAGATTCGTAAAGGTGGCATTCACTAAAGAAAATTCATTCTCTGGCGAAAGTGAAAGTGAAAGCGTTTCACAATTTTTCCATATTTTGGCGTCTGTTGAACAACAGAAAGGATTGACATTTATTGATGATCCAGATTTATATGAATATACAATTTATTCATCCTGTTACAACACCAATAAGGGAATTTTATATTATAAGACATATGATAATCATCAGATAACTGCTGTTGATTTAAACAAGGAAAATCTTGATGGTGATAGTTTGGTCATTTATCCTTTAATTGATGAAGCGCAAATAAATTTTGTAAATTGATTGTAAATTTTTTATTTTTGTTATTATTTTACAATTTTTAAAAATATTTTTTGGTATAAAACTAGATTATTATAATTAATTAATCTTAGGAGGAATTATTATGGTAGATTTAAAAGGAACAAAAACTGAAGAAAACTTAAGGGCAGCTCTTGCTGGTGAATCTCAAGCTCGTGTAAAGTATGAATTTTATGCTTCTCAAGCTAAAAAAGATGGTTATGTGGAAATCAAGGACATTTTCCAGGAATCATCTGACAATGAGAAAGAACATGCAAAAATCTGGTTCAAGCTGTTGAATGGTGGAAAAGTGCCTGACACTTTAAGCAACCTTGCAGATGCTGCAGCAGGTGAGCATGAAGAATGGACTGTAATGTATAAGGGATTTGCAGAAACCGCAAGGGAAGAAGGATTCGATGAGATTGCAGATTTATTTGATGCAGCAGGTGCTACTGAAAAGGTCCACGAAGACAGATACAATGCTTTATCTGCTAAGATAAAAGCAGACAAAGTCTTTAAAAAAGATGAAGAGATTGCATGGAAATGTAATAACTGTGGTTACATCCATATTGGAAAAGAGGCACCTGAAGTCTGTCCATTATGTGATCACCCACAAGCACACTTCAGAAAACAAGACACAAGTTATATCTAATTTTTTAAACAATTGCTAGTTAATTTTGTTTTTTTTTATAAAATTAACTAGTGTTTTTATTTTTTCATATATTTTCATATATTTTTCAATTTTTTCTTGTTAATATAGTCATTTTCCTTTTTTACAAATTTATAATCTTTGAATACTTAATCAAATAAAGTAAATGTTAATTCTAATTTTAAAAAATAAATAGCTTTTTATTAGAAATTTATTATTTGGAGGGAGATTAAATGGAAATTCTTGCTTTAATAGGAAGTCCACATAAAAACAGTAATTGTGAGATAATTGTAGATGAAATAGCTAAAGGTGCAGAGGAAAACGGTCATACTGTAACAAAATACATTATACATGATCTCGATGTAGCGCCATGCAGCGGATGTGAATTATGCAATAAATGAAATGATTGCAGATATGAAGATGATGGAACAGAGATCATTGACAAGCTTGCAAATGGAGCTAGTGTTATCTTAGCAAGCCCAATTTACTTTGGTCAAATGACTGCTCAAGCTAAAACAATTGTAGATAGGTTCTACAGCATTTTTAATAATCCTGAAAAAAGCTTTGGTGAAGATGCAAAGGCAGCTATTGTTTTGACTCATGCTTTCACAGGTTCTTATGATTCTTATCTCCAGTTAACCATCACCCAACCATTCCAAAACAATCTGCAGATGGAACTTGTTGGCACCATTGATGCAGGAGATTTAAAAATGCCTGGTGAAGCTAAAGAAAGAGAAGACATCTTAAAAGAAGCTTATGAAATTGGTAAAAATTTTTAATATAAATTCTTTTACTAATTTTTCTTTTTTTAATATTTTTTATTTTCAATAATTTCTAAATAATGTTTTCCTTTTGCAGTAATTCTATAAAATCTAAATCTTTTATCTTCTTCATTAAGACAGATAACCAGTTCTTTTTCTTTTAAACTAGTTAAATATTTAGAAACATGATGACTACTATCCCCGATTTCTTTAGCAATAATGGAAGGAATTTTCGGAGTTTCTTCTAATGATTTTAATATATCTACTCTTTTATTAGATCTTGCTAAAAATGAAATAATGCTCATATCTTCTTTATTGCCATTAAATTTATGAGTAAATTTCACTTCATCAAAAGTTTCATAGTCTATTTTTGAATCTAATTCTTTTGATATATGGTCTTCTTGAATGGAATTTAAATTATAGTTTAACTCTTTTATTTTTACTTTTAATTCAGTATTTTCTTTTTTTAACTCTTTATTTTCTTCATTTAATTTTTTATTATCATTAAGAAGTTTTTCTATATCTTGAGTTCTCATGATTAAAAGTTTAATTTTTATACATATATTACTATGTTCATATTAGATATATGTTATTAGCAAGCTATTAGCAAATTTTATATATTATCTTTTTCAAGTATAATATATAGAATTAAAAAATTTCTCAAGATTTTTTTATTTCTAGATTTTAAAAAAATATAGTAATTGGGGGTTTTATACTTATCTTTTACTATTTTTTTATTATTTTTTCACATTTCAATTATTCAATAGTTTTAATTTTGGATTGTTGTTTATATAAAAAAGTTTTTTTTTTTAAAAATTAAAGGAGGGGTTAGTATAGATTCAACAAATGTCATATTGATAGCTGTAATTGCTATTATGCTTACAACTGGTGTTGCAGCATTTGGTTTGAATAATGCTGATGATGGTGGTTCCGGTCTTTCAGATCATGGAAGCCATTCTAAAATAAGTCATGAAAAAAAGAGTGTAAATTCTGACAAGAATAAAGATTCTGATGAATCTTCAGGAGATATCACTCTTGATTTAACTATGCAACAAAATGTAAATAACTATCTATTCAATATTCCTACAGCATTTATTCTTGATGTAGATGAATATAATGAAAATACATTTACTTATAATAAAATATACTTGCCAGATAGTGATGAGTATGACTGGGAAGTAGATTTAGAAATTCTTGAGTTTGACTTAGCAAATGGTAGAGACCTCACTCAAGAGGATGTAGAATCATATGTTAATGAAAGTTTTGAACAAACTACCATTAATGGCATAGACGGTTATTACTATCAAGATGATGAAGGTTGGGAAATCTTCGTATTTGGTTCTGGAAATGAATTAATTACTTTACAAGTATATGGAATTTCTTTAGAAGTTGTTCTAGATGATTTTACTCAAGAACCATTAGTAGGAGATTTAGAACCTGAAGAAGAAACTACTGATGATTCTAGTTATGATGAATCTAATTATGACGATTCTTATTATGATGACTCTACTTATGATGATT
>NZ_JAEDCO010000050.1 GCF_016294135.1 Methanobrevibacter ruminantium | reverse complement strand
ACTATTATAATATGTTTAGGAATTATTGTAGGTGCTTTCCTTTATTTAGGTACTGATGTATTTAATTCAAGTGATAATTCCGATAATAATCAAACTTCTATCAATCAAACTAACTCGACCAGCACTATTAAATCAGATTCCAAGAGTTCTAATAATGAAATGACTTTTGTTGAAGCTAGTAATTTTATGAAAGGTTCATCTGATACAGTTATTCGAAATACATTTGATGAAGCGGATGCTAATGGTGATGGCGTTTTAACTGGTAGTGAAATTTCTAAATTTAAATCCTTAGCTGATTTGACTGATAGAACAGCAGATAGTTCTAATTCCGAGCATGTTGAAGCTTCAGATCAAGGAGCTGGTGATGGTACTACAAAAACCCGATACTGTACAACTCATGGTAGGGTGGCTGTTGGTTCAGATAATAGATGTCCATACTGTGAAGCAGAGGGATTAGATAGTAGGACTGTAAAAGGTTCAACCAAATATATTTAATTTTTTTATTAATCTTTTTTTTATTTTTTTTAATTTAATTATTCTATTCTTTTCTTTTTTTATTAAAAAAATAGTTGTTTAATACAAAAACTTTTTAAATGATTACTCTTAAATATTATAATATGTTAGTATATTTGCTGTTTGATAGCAAGATTCTAACAGAATTATTGAACTCTTATGGACTATAATATTTAGAATTTGATTAATAATTAAATAGCTATTCACTACTCTATTTAAACTAATACAGTTAATCAAAATAAACATTTTAAATATTGTCCTTTGGATGTGGCGAAAAGCTGAACAAGAGGTTATTTAAATGATGTACAAATATATTAGAGATGCATGGAAAAATCCAGATGAGTCTTATGTAAGAGAACTTATGTGGCAAAGAGTTCCTCAATGGAGGAAACAACCTGCAATCACTAGAATCGACAGACCAACCAGAATTGATCGTGCAAGATCATTAGGTTACAGAGCTAAAAAAGGTTTCGTGGTTGTAAGAGTAAAAGTTAGACGTGGTGGACGTAGGAAAACTCGTTTCAAACATGGTCGTAGACCAAAAAGAATGGGTGTAAACAAAATTACCATGGCTAAGTCTATTCAAAGAATCGGTGAGGAACGTGTAGCTAAAAAATACCCTAACATGGAAGTATTAAACTCTTACTGGGTATGGGCTGATGGAAAATACAAATACTTTGAAGTAATCTTAGTAGACCCACAAAGTCCTTCTATTAAAAACGACCCTAAAATCAACTGGATTTGTGAAAGTCAGCACAGAAGCAGAGCTCTCAGAGGCTTAACCAGTGCTGGTAAAAAAGGCCGTGGCCGTAGAAATAGAGGAAAAGGTAGTGAAAAAAGATTAAAATAATCTTTTTTTAATTTTTCTTTTCTTTTTATTTTTTTATTTTTTTAAAAACTATTTTTATTAATTTTCTATACTTTTTTTACAATTATTATCATTTATTTTATAATTTTAATCAAATTTAAATTAATTTTATTATTGGGATTGTTAATCATGATTCATAATATCAGATATCGTGTCTTTATTTACGAAAATGAGGACAAAGATGAAGTTTTAGAAGCTCTTTTAAATATATTGCCTACTGCAGAACCTGAAGTGGAAGAGGCAGAAGGTCTTTTGGAAGAGAAAATGCTTATTTTAACTGGAACCATTTCCAAAAAAAGGGAAACAAAGGAATTCTTAAACACTCTTGTGGACTCCATTGGAGAAGATCAGCTTGTTAAATTGTATAATGATCTAGATAGGAAAATGGATGAAAAGGGTAATTTATTCTTAAGGCTATCTAAGGAAAAGGCATTAGAAGAAGAGTGGGAAATTCTTGACGGTGGGGACAGCATTCACTTAAAGATTAAAATAGCTGCATATCCTGCTAAAAAGGAAGTTGCTATCAAAAAAATCTCTGAAATATTTCCTGAGAACATCAAGAATGATTAGAAACTATTTTAAGCATTAATAATAAATTATAAAATATAAATAATTTTAACTATTTAATAATTTTTCTAACAATTATTCAAACAATTATTCTAATAATTTTTCTAACATTTATTCTAAAAAAATTATTTTTAAAAAGCGAATTAAGGTAATCATATGAAATTTTATGACTTGAATCTAAGAGGACAGAATTACGAAAATGATTTGGCTTTGGTAAAGGAAGCCAATAAATTCGGTTGGGATTATCTTAATTTGAATTATTCTCCTGATAACTTTGAGAATGCTCTTGAGTATAAGGATGAATTGATTGGTGAATTGTCATTAGTTGACTTCAATCAAACCTATAGAAGCAAAAAAACTAATTTTGAACATGCTGAGATTTCTATAGGAATTAATATCCTAAATGCCAATTCCAATGAAATTAGAAAAATTATCAATAAATATAGAAACAAGTCCAATTACATTAGCTGTTTAGGCGGGGACTTAAAGATCAATCGTGCTGTTTGTGAAAACCATAGGATTGACGTATTGTCAAGACCTTACTATAGGAGAAGAGATTCCGGTATGAATCATGTATTGGCTAAGGAAGCTAAAAGAAACAATGTAGCTATTGAATTATGCTTCAGGGATATTTTAAACAACCATCTTAGATACAGGGCTAATGTTATAAGCAGCTTTAAGGAAATCCTTATGTTTCATCGTAAATTCAAGTTCCCATTGATTCTTACAACTGATTCCAAATCAATTTATGATGTCCGCTCTACAAGAGATATTGTATCCTTCTTCAAGTCCATTGGATTTAGCAATGAAGAGATATACAATGGATTTTATTATTATCCTAAGCTAATCGTTGATTTCAATAAGGAAAGAAAAAGCATGATTGTTAAAGGGGTGAAACGTATTGATGCTGATGATTTCACTGACACTTATGACAATCTTGAGAGTGATTTGGAAAAATTCAATGAATCTGAAGACTTTGATGAAGACTTCAATGATGATTTGATTGATGATGAGGATTTGGGATTAATTGAAGATATTGGTGATGAAGATATTGAAAATTATTTAGAGGAGGATGAGCAATGAAACTAAAGGTATTGCCTCCAACACTTAGGAAAAACCATCATTATCTTGTTCTTGATGTAAAGTCAGAAGTGGAAATATCCAAGGAAGACATGTTGGTATATTGCTGGGATGCTTGCATTAGATACTGGGGAGAGAACCATTCAAGCAACTTTGACTTATGGGTCATGAGACATTACCTCATTGAAGAAAGCACCCAAAACAATGAAGCTATTTTCAATTATAAGACAGTATTAAGATGTGGAAGATCTTATGAAAATGATGTAAGGGTTGCACTATCCACTTTAACAAGGCAAAATAAAAGGAAAATAGCTATCAATACAATTGGAGTTTCAGGAACAGTCAAATCAGGAATTTCCAAATTCATTGGTGAGGATAACATCCAATAATTTTTTTTTTTTTAACTTTGTTTTGTAATTTTCTATCTTTTTTTAGTTTTAGTTTATTTTCTACCTTCTTTTTTAAAAAATTTCTCTTTTTCTTTTCAAGAAAAATCAATGAAGAATAAAAAATTTAAAAACATTTATAAATAACTTTATTATAATATAGTATTGACAGAAATATCAATAAAATACATATTACCAAATAACAGAATGTTTGGTTTATTTTTTAAAATTAATTTGAATTTGTTTAAAAGTAAATTATGGCCGATATTTTATTTATTCTTTTTAAAAGGCTGTAATTTATAAGATAAGATTAAAATAAGATGAAATGAGTTAAATAATGCATAATCTTTAAATTTAAGAATAAATTTAAAAAGTATTTAGTTTATTTATTATTTGATAAAGTAATTATGCTGTGTAATTTTAGATAAATTGGATTGATTTTAAATAAAATATGTAATTTATTAAGTAATTTGTTTGTGAAATTTAAAATTTTATAGAAAATAGGTGATATTAAATGCAACCTTTACAACAACAAAATGCGGGCTATGACAGAGCAATTACTGTATTTAGCCCAGATGGAAGACTTTTCCAAGTAGAATATGCAAGAGAAGCTGTAAAAAGAGGAACTACCTCTTTAGGTCTTAAATCCAAAGAAGGTGTAGTTCTCATTGTAGATAAAAGAACTGTAAGCAGATTAGTTGAAGCAAAATCTATTGAAAAAATATTCCAAATCGATAATCATATTGGTGCTGCTACTTCTGGTCTTGTAGCTGATGCAAGAGCATTAATCGAAAGAGCACGTATTGAATCTCAAATTAACAGAATAACCTATAATGAACCAATTCTTGTTGGAGGTTTAGCTAAAAAAATCTGTGACATGAAACAAATGTACACTCAAAATGGTGGTGTAAGACCTTTCGGTTCAGCACTCATCATTGGTGGAGTGAACGGTGAAGAAGTAAAATTATTCGAAACAGACCCAAGTGGTGCTTTAATTGAATACAAGGCCACTGCTATTGGATCTGGTGTACAAGCAGCTATGGATGTCTTTGAGGAAAGATATGAAGACGACATTAGCTTAGAGGATGCAATCAACTTAGGTTTAGATGCACTTTATGAAGCTACTGAAGGAAGAACCACTGCTCAAAGCGTTGAAATAGCTGTCATTGAAGTAGATACTCAAAGCTACAGAAAATTATCTGATGATGAAGTATCTGAGTATGTCGAAGCTCTTCTTGAGAGAAATGCTGAAGAAGAGGAAGAGGAATCTGAGGAAGAGGATGAAGAAGTAGTCGAAGAAAAAGCAGATGGAACTGCTGAAGATGAAGCTTTCGAAGAGACTTCTGAAGATGTTGTAGATGAAAATGTTTCTGAAGAAAGCGATGGTGAAGAAGGTTCTGAAGAGTAAGACTGTTAGGAAAACTGCAAAGTTTGGACTTAAGCTAGTTCTTACAGAAAAACTTTTAAGTGAACATAAACATTTAAGGATGATTGTTAAGCATATTTAATGAATCTAAATGGTTTTGAAAATAATCCATAAGTTTTCTTAACATTCTTAACTTTATCTTAAATTTTTATTTTAGTTTTTGAGTTCATTTTGAACTCATTTTCATTTTTACTTTTTTATTAATGTATTAAAAATTTTCATACATTTTTTTGTTTTTTTAAATGTATTAAAAAGAATATCAAATTAATTGGTTTTTGGTGAGTAAGCATGGTAAATGTAGATGATGCTATTATTGCAAGATTAGAATCTTTTGGAGAAAAATTTGAAATTTTAGTTGATCCTGATTTAGCTGCAGACTTTAGAAATCCAGATAATGAAAAAGAAATTGAAATTGAAGAAATATTGGCTGTTGAAGAAATATTCAAAGATTCCAAAAAAGGAGACAAGGCTTCTGAGGAAGCAATGGAAAAGGTATTTGGAACTACTGATGTTTTGGAAGTGGCTAGTCAAATTCTTCTAAAAGGGCATGTTCAATTAACTGCTGAACAAAGAAGGCAAATGCAAGAGGACAAGAGGAAACAAGTCATTGCTAAAATAGCAAGAGAAGGAATTAACCCTCAAAACGGTCTTCCACATCCAGTAATGAGAATTGAAAATGCTATGAACGAAGCTAAAGTTAAAGTCGATGCATTTAAATCTGTTGATGAACAGGTTCAAATAGCTTTAAAAGCAATTAAAGTTTTAATCCCAATTAAATTTGAAAAAGTTAAAATGGCTGTTAGATTGCCAAGCACAGCAGCAGGTAATGCTTATTCTGTAATTCGCCCATTTGGACAAATTGTAAATGAAGAATGGCAACAAGATGGTTCTTGGATTGGAATTGTGGAAATGCCTGGTGGTCTTCAAGATGATTTTAATCATAAAATGGCTTCTATCTCAGGAGGAGAAGCTGAAACTAAATTAATAAATTAGCTATATGTTTAATCTATAGCAATAAATGGCTATGGATTTTAATTTGATTAGAGAATAAGAGACTAATTGGATTAACGTTATAGGTGTTTTAATTTAGGTGTGTAGTTGAATTTAATATACTCTTATGGGAAGTATATGTATGATATATGTGAATGAAAAAGATTTAGTTGTTCCTGGAGAATTATTAGCAGAGGATGATTATTATCCAGGAAGAGGAACCTTTGAAGATGATGGGAAAATTTGTTCCAAACTCTTAGGTTTAGTTTCTTTAAGGAATAAGAAAATTAGTGTAATTCCTTTGAAAAGCAAATATCTTCCTAAAAAAGGAGATGTGGTTATTGGTAAAATCGATGATGTCAGATTTTCCATGTGGGGAGTAGACATTAACTCACCATACTCTGGTATCTTACCTGCATCTGAAGTATTCGGAAGAGAGAAAAAGGAATTGAGTAGAGTATTTGACATTGGTGATGTTCTTTTCTTAAGAATCGTCGATGTTGATGAAGTTAAAAAGGTTAAATTAGGTTTAAAAGGCCGTGGAATGGGCAAATTCAAAGGCGGAGTTATCGTAGATATCGCTCCAACAAAAGTGCCTCGTTTAATTGGTAAGAAAGGTTCCATGATCAACATGATCAAGGATAAAACCGGTTGTAAGATTGTAGTCGGTCAAAATGGTCTTGTTTGGGTAAAAGGTAAAGAAGACATGGAACAAATCGTCAAGAACATTATCAAGTTAATCGAAAAAGAAGCTCATACCTCTGGTTTAACTGACAGAATTAAAAACCAGCTTTGTTTACTTATTGACGGCGAATTGCCTCCAGAAGAGGAAGAAGCTGAAGAAGCAGAACAAGAAGTGGAAGAAGAGGATGCTTTTGAAGAAGGCTTGAAAAAACCTGAACTTCAAGATTTCAGAGATGAAGTTGAAAAGGAATTAGCTGAAGAAGGATTCATCGATGAAGACTCAGAAGAAGACTTAGATGATGAGGATTCTGAAGAAGAGGAATTCGAAGATGATGTGGAAGACTTCAATGATGAAACAGAAGATTACGAAGATATCGATGAGGAAGACTTAGATGATGAGGATTCTGAAGAAGAAATCGAAGACTTTGAAGACGATATCTCTGATGAAGAATTGGAAGATGTAATCTCTGATGCTATTTCTGAAGATGAAGAAGACGTGGAAGAAGATTCTGAAGATTTAGAGGATTCTGAAGAAGAAGCTGTAGAAGAAGATTCTGAAGATGAAGATGCAGTGGAAGATGAAGAAGCTCCGGAAGAGGAAGTTGAAGAACTTGCTTCCCAAGAAGATTCTGAAGATGAAGAAAAAGAAGAAAAATCAAAAAAGCCTAATTTCATGGATACCTATGAATTTATCAATGAGCAAAAAAAGAACAATAAATCTTCTTTTGATTTAAGTCATGCAGATAATTCTAAATCTCCTACTTTAAACATTTCACAAGGAAGAGGTATTTAAGCTGTTGAATTAAAAATTTAATAATTATTGTTAATTATGAATGTGATTTTAAAGAGGTGTTTTTTATTATCTCAAATGACAAAGAATTAAGAGCTGACGGCAGAGCTTACAATGAGCTCCGTCCAATTAAAATTGAAGCTGGAGTCTTGAAAAGAGCAGATGGTTCTGCTTACTTGGAAGTTGGTGGAAATAAAATCTTAGCATCTGTATACGGCCCAAGAGAATCCTATATCAGACGTTTATTAAAACCTAATACTGGTGTAATTAGAGTAAGATACAATATGGCTCCATTTTCAGTAGATGACCGTAAAAGACCTGGTCCAGATAGAAGATCAACTGAAATTTCCAAAATTGCTGCTGATGCACTCAGACCTGCTTTAATGTTGGAATCATTCCCAAGATCAATGGTTGATGTTTCAATTGAAGTAATTGAAGCTGAAGGAGGAACCCGTTGTGCAGGAATCACTGCAGCTGCTGTAGCATTAGCTGATGCAGGTATTCCAATGAAAGATATTGTAGTTGGATGTGCTGCAGGTAAGGTAAATGACCAAATCGTTTTAGACTTATCTGAAAAAGAGGATAAGGAAGGACAAGCTGACGTTCCTATCGCTATCATGCCAAGAACCGGTGAAATTACTTTACTTCAAGCAGACGGTAACTTAACTGAAGAAGAATTTGAAGAAGCTTTGGACTTAGCTATGGAAGGATGTATGAAAATTAGCGAACTCCAACATGAAGCTTTAAAGAACAGGTATAGTTCTGAATAGGTTGTGAAAATATGGATATTGTACCAGAAATTACTAGAAAAAGTATTACAAGACTTATAAATGATGGTAAAAGAGCTGATGGAAGAGCTTTTGATGAAAGAAGAGATATTTTCATTGAACCTAATGTGATTGAAAAGGCAGAAGGTTCTGCAAGAGTAAAATTAGGGGACACTCAAGTTATTGTAGGTGTAAAGCCAACTATTGGTGAACCATTTGGGGACACTCCTAATTTAGGGGTCTTAATGACCAATTGTGAATTATTGCCAATGGCTGCTCCTGGATTTGAACCAGGTCCACCTAGCCCTGAATCCATTGAACTTGCACGTGTAGTGGACCGTGGAATTCGTGAAAGTGAATTAGTGGACTTAGAAAAGCTTTGTATTGAAGAAGGTAAAAAAGTTTGGATGCTTTTCATTGACTTGCATGTAATCGATTACGATGGAAATCTCTTTGATGCATCTAACCTTGCTGTAATGGCAGCTTTAATGAACACTAAATTACCTGTTGCTGAATACATTGATGATGAAGTTGTCTTATCTGAAGATGAAACCATGGATTTACCAATCAGAGACAAATTAGCTTTATCCACCTTTGTAAAAATCGGCAATGGCTTGATTTTAGATCCTTCTTTAGAAGAGGAAGAAATCTTGGATGCTAGAATAACTATTGGTGTAACTGATGAAGGAAACCATGTCTGTTCCATGCAAAAAGGTGGAGAAGCACCTTTAAGTAGAGATGAAATCCTTGATGCTGTTCA